>CALKRZ010000165.1 GCA_937989765.1 uncultured Clostridia bacterium
GATTCGAGTTCCCAATCTCTTCTTCTAAAGCAAAGATTACTTTAGATGCCTCAGCCATTGGCTACACCTACCTTTTCATTTTTCTTTCTAAGGTTGTCTATCTATTTGACTTATATTGTGAACTACTCGTCCGTTAACACAACTTTCCCACCAAAATTATTTAAAAATCTCCACTCCAACTGGACAATGATCTGAACCCATAATCTCTGCATAGATCACGGCATCTTTTAATACATCTTTCAAACTAGAGGAGACACAAAAGTAGTCAATGCGCCACCCTGCATTATTGGTTCTTGCCTGAAACATATAAGACCACCATGTATACGCCCCTATTTGATCCGGATAAAAATGCCTATATGTATCGATAAATCCAGATTCCATCACTGCATCAAATTTGCTTCTTTCCTCTGGTGTAAATCCTGCATTTTTTTTATTTGAGCTTGGATTTTTAAGATCGATTTCTTTATGCGCTACATTTAAATCTCCACAAAATATAACAGGTTTGCTTTCTTCTAGTTTTTTGAGGTACACTAAAAAATCTTCTTCCCACTGCATTCTATATATAAGTCTAGCAAGCTCTCTTTGTGAATTTGGGGTATATACTGTCACCACAAAAAAATCTTCAAATTCTGCGGTGATCACTCTTCCCTCATGATCATGTTCATCTATCCCTATTCCGTATGTAACATGCATAGGCTGTTTTTTGGTAAAAATGGCGGTTCCCGAATACCCTTTTTTATCTGCATAATTCCAGTATTGATGATATCCTTCTAGTTCTAGGCTTACCTGCCCTTCTTGAACCTTGGTTTCTTGTAGACAAAATATATCCGCCTTTTCTTTATCAAAAAAACTCATAAAATCCTTCTTCAAACAAGCTCGAATTCCATTTACATTCCATGAAATCAGTTTCATATGCGTACCTCTCTCCTTATGGATCTCTGAAAAAATATATAGTAGTACGGCAAATATATAAACCTGGAAATAACTGCAATAAAGGAGCGCCTCCCCCTATTACAACCAAAATTCCCCCTTGCACAAGCGCGATTTTGCAGTTATTGTAAGATTTATATATTTGCTGTACCACATGCCTTTCTACAGATTCTTCATTATATAGTTTACTCTGGCAGCAAAAATTCAAATCTTGTCCCTTCACCTATCTTTGTACTTACACTGACCTGTCCTTTGACTTTTGATAATTCAGACCATACAGCCGACAGCCCCATTCCTCTGCCTGATATTTCAGTAACTACCTCTGCAGTAGAAAAATCATCTTTGAAAATAAGCTGAAGAACTTCTTCCTCTGATAGTGCCTCTATTTCTTCCATTGAGTACAAACCCTTTGCAACCGCTTTTTTTACAAGTGCTTCTACATCCATTCCACGTCCATCATCCTGAATAATAAGTGCTATACACCCATCCTTTTGTTTTATGCTGCATTCGATACATCCGTTTTCTTCTTTTCCAAGTTCTTCTCGTTCTTCTATCGACTCGATTCCATGATCCAAACTATTTCTAAATACATGGACTAGAGATTTTATAAAGCCTTTGTATTTTTCCTCATCGATCCACACCGTATCCCCCGTAATTTCAATACCTTTTATCTGTTTTTGCATCCTTACGGCAAGGCTACTTGCATACTGTACATAAGGAAGTAGCACTTCTCTAAAAGAACGATACCTAAGTCTTTGAATCTGTGGTAGCAACACGGCTCTTTCTTGTTCTGATAGTAGGATTTGTATCTTTTGCTCGATATCTAGTAGCTTTTGCTGCTCTATCGTATAGACTTTCTCCTGATTCATAAAAGATTCTCCTAAGATATTCTCTAACACCTGAAAATCTTCATAGAACCATTGAAGCATTTCTGATCCATTTAACAATTGTTTGAGATTTGTCAGTGTGCATCGATCTTCGCTTTGAATAAGTGTAGAGATCCGCTCTTCCAATGCATGTAGTTTAGGAGTAATATTGACCATCTCATATTGACTAAATGATCCTTTAAACGTATGAATGCATCTAAAAATTTCAAATACAATATGTTCCACAGGAAGCTTTTCACTCATCATCCGATATAACTGCTCATTACAAAAATCTTCATACTCCGTCTTAGATTCCATAAAGTCTATATACTGACTGACTACCTTTACTACCATCCGAAGTATATTTCTTTCTTTTTCTATCTGATTTTGCAGTTCTTTGTGCTCTGTTATATCTGTGAGTATGATCATCATCACCAAATCTTCGTTCCGATCAGACGCATCATAGATTAACTTGTACTGCATACGGATATATCTTTCATTCACAGTGATCACTTCTGGTAAAAGGGGCAAATATACTTCTCTCATCTCAGCATCTTCAGCTTGAAATATTTTATGCAATAGCTTATTAAGAAATATATTCTGCTCTTGATCTTTAGGAAAAGCTACTGTTGGAAAAAAATGTTCTGCGATCTCTCCTCCAAAAATATGTGTACATTGTACACTATATTGTGGATGAATCTTTAAATCCTCTCCAAAGGACAAAAATCCCTGTCCTGCATTATCTAGCAGATTTTTTATAGCGATGCCATATTTACGTTCATATTCTAGGCTTTGTGCATTAGAGATCGCTTGTTCTACTGCCTTCTTTAAGGAGAGCAGATTTTTGACTCGCATCTTTAACTCATGGCTATTGCAAGGCTTTGGCAGATAATCATTCGCTCCTGCTGTAAGTCCTTCTACTATATCTTCCAATCTATTCTTGGCTGTAAGCATCAGTACTGGCAAGTCAGAAAGAGAATATTTTTGCCTCAGTATTTTACACACTTCGTATCCTGACATTTTAGGCATCATCACATCTAATATGACAAGATCAAAATCTGGTGACGCCTCAATGACAGCTAATGCTTCTATGCCACTAGGAGCTGTCTTTACAGTATAGTGAGTAAGTGATAGATGGTTAAGCAAGACTTGTAAGTTGACTGGTTCATCATCCACTAAGAGAATCTTTGCAGGTTCTTGCTCTTCTACTGTAGATGCCGCATACTCCGTACTATACTCATATTGCTCTCTCTCTATCTTTACAGGAAGTTCTATTTTCATACTCACATCTTCTTTATTTGTAACAACATTCATAGCGCCTGCTTCACTATGATTAGGCAATGTGAATATAAACTTTGATCCTTCCCCCAGTTTAGTTTCTACCCAAATAGTGCCTCCATGAAGTTCTATCAGTTGTTTGGTAATACTGAGCCCAAGCCCTGTTCCCCCATATTCGCGCGCCGTTGATCCATCTACTTGTTCAAAGGATTTAAAGACCTCCTCTATCTTGTCTTCTGGAATACCTATTCCAGTATCTGAAATAGTGATCGTTATAAAATCTTGATCCTCTGCTGCCGAAATGATGATTTCCCCTTCATGCGTAAACTTGATCGCATTACCGATCAGATTATATAAAATCTGCTGTATACGATTCTCATCTGCCACGATTACGGGTAGCTCTTCCGGCACTTCATTTTTGATCTGCACTGGCTTGTTTCCGATAAAAGACTTAGACATTGTTTGTACTACGTCTACTAATAATCGTATATCTACAGGTTGTCGCTGTAGGACGATGTCTTTATTCTTGAGCTTAGAAAAATCCAGTATATCATTTACTAGATTGGACAATCTTTTGCCACTCCATGCGATCAAAGAAAGATTATATGCTTGTTGTGCATTCAAATTTCCAGCAGCACCTTCTAGTAGTGATTCTGCGATTCCGATCATTCCATTGAGTGGTGTTCTGAGCTCATGAGATGTATTTGCCAAAAATTCATCTTTCATCTTATCAAGAATCGTGAGCTGTGCTGACATTTTTTCTACAGCAAAGAAGGCGTTTGAAAAACGTACTGATAAAATAAAGCACTGTATCAATATAAATAAATAGAACGCAGCTGCAAAATAACTACCCGTGAACAATATGCCCATAAAAAACAAACTATCATTAATGAGCGCTGCCAATAAAAGTGTTGAGCCTCCAAGAATTAAAATGGCTCCTTTTCGTTTTCTGATACACGATAAAATCAGTGCATACACGAGCCAAATACATACCCCCACTGCCCAAACTTCATATGTAATCAGCGTATGGGTATATACATGGGCAGGTAGCAATAGTACAATCGCAGCACTCAGTGCGCCTATGACCCCTACACTATGGGTATATTTTTTTGATACTTCCTCTGGAAACAAAGAATGAAGGAATGCTGCAAATACGGGGAGTGCCATATAAAACGCAGTATACTCTATCTTTAAAGGAATCACTTGAGAAAGAGCAGGAAACATATCCAAAAGTAGTCCTTCCCCATTAATGGTCGTTCTAGATGCAATAAGAAGGCAAAAAATCCCCAGATACAACGGTGATCTATCTTTTTTTCGCAGTATAAATAGGAAAATATGATAGATCCCCATAATGAACAAACTACCAAATAGAAATAAATCTTTCACCAATCTTCGCTCACGCAAGACGCGTATCTGCTCATTCGTTCCTAGTATAAAGCTATCTGATATACCTCCCCCTTTTTTGTGAAAAAAGTTAGAAATATGTAGTACAAGCTCTAGATCGCTATTTTCTTGAATGGGTATAGAAATAAAATGATTCTTGAATTGAGGCATCTCTTCGTTTCTTGCTGTTCCAATTTTCCCCTTCTCCCAAAAGAGATGTCCATTTACCCATACTTTCTCTGCCGCAATGATCGCAGGTATTCTCAGGGATACCACGCCTGCTGGATGCTGCACAGACTTTACATGCAGTCGATACGTGGCATATCCATAGCTCCCTACAGATTTTCCAGCCACAGGATACCCCTTCCAATATCCTGGAACTTTAATATAGTTTTTTTCTTTTAGGATATCTCCTACTACAAACTGCTCTGGTGTAATAAGCTCATTCCAATAAAACTCCCAATCTCCATCTAATTTAATAGTTCCGTCTTTGAAGTCCCACTGTCTTACATCTAGTGTTCCTTGCTTTATTTTAGGACTGTTATTTGTTTGAACAGTTTTCGTACTACACCCTGCCAAAAATACTATGCAGAGGATGATATATGTAAAAATCATTCTTTTATTCAATAGGATTCCATCCTTTCCAGGCTCATATATACATCACTTCCCTATGCTATTACAGCCTATTGTACATTAAGTATAACATTAAATTCAATCTAATGTGTACATCAAATAGATATCCTCTAACGAATCCTTTTCCTCCCCCAAGTTTTAGAAAAGCTGTAAACTACTACATAAAATATAGCGTAAAATGGTACACTATTACAAATGCATCGTAAGGAGAGAAAAAAATGAGTACCATTCATGAAAACAGTAAAAATGATCAACTCAATCACTCTAAAGCAGACCATGCGCATGATCCACTGACTACCAATCAAGGCGTTCGTGTATCTAATACGGATGACTCTCTAAAAGCTGGAACTCGCGGCCCTACTTTGATGGAGGACTTTCACTTCAGGGAAAAGCTCACTCACTTTGACCATGAACGGATTCCTGAACGAGTCGTTCATGCTAGAGGATTTGGAGCCCATGGATACTTTCAAGCCTATGCACCAATGACTGAGTTTACCAAGGCTCAATTTCTTCAAGATCCTTCGGTCAAAACGCCTGTATTTGTGCGATTTTCTACAGTAGTAGGTTCTAGGGGATCAGCGGATACAGTTCGGGATGTACGTGGATTTGCTACTAAGTTTTATACAGAAGAGGGCAACTACGATCTAGTCGCCAATAATATCCCTATTTTCTTTATCCAAGATGCGATCAAATTTCCTGATGTGGTGCATGCCATCAAGCCCGAACCCCATAATGAAATACCTCAAGCTTCTGCTGCCCATGATACCTTCTGGGACTTTGTAGTAAATACCCCAGAAACTGCCCATATGATCATGTGGCTTTTATCAGACCGAGCTATTCCCCGCAGCTTCCGTATGATGGAAGGCTTTGGAGTGAATACCTTCCGATTTATTAATGCAGAGGGTAAAGCTCATTTTGTGAAATTCCACTGGAAGCCTTTACTGGGAGTACATTCTTTAGTATGGGATGAAGCACAAAAACTAGCAGGCAAAGATCCCGATTTTCACCGACGAGATCTATGGGATGCCATCTCAAATGGGGAACATCCAGAATATGAACTAGGTGTGCAGCTCCTTGCTGAAGAAGATGAATTTAAGTTTGACTTTGATATCTTAGATCCCACTAAGTTTTGGCCAGAAGAACTGGTTCCTGTAAAGAAAATCGGGAAGATGACTTTAAACCGCAATGTAGATAATTTCTTTGCAGAAACGGAGCAAGTAGCTTTTCACCCAGGCCATGTCGTGCCGGGCATCGATTTTAGTAATGATCCACTCCTTCAAGGGCGACTCTTTTCCTATTTGGATACGCAGCTCATCCGTTTAGGAGGTCCTAATTTCCATGAAATCCCTATCAATCATCCTGTAGCGCCTGTTCATAATAATCAACGGGACGGTTATCACCGGATGACTATTGATAAAGGGGTGACTAGCTATTCCCCTAACTCTCTCCAAAACAATATGCCAAACCCAGCACCAGAATCTGTAGGATATGTCCACTATGCTGAAAAAGTAGAAGGACAAAAAGTTCGTACTCGGAGTGATAGTTTTAAAGATTTCTTTCGTCAAGCCACGCTATTTTGGAATAGTATGTCTCCTCCAGAAAAGCAGCATATTATAGAAGCTTTCCATTTCGAAGTAGGTAGTGTGATGAGCAAAGATATCAAGCAAAAGGTTGTGGATCTGTTTAATCATGTAGATGGACAACTGGCAAGTCAGATCGCAGCCGGGATCGGGGCTGTACCCCCAACAAATCCTGGTGGTACAGGGGTCACTACTTCCTCTCCTGCCGTAAGCCAAGAAAATACCATCAAACTGCCCCAAACTAGAAAAGTAGCTATCCTAGCGGAAAGCGGCTTTAACTTTCCTGAGATCACGCAAGTGATGGATTCGCTTACTGGGGCTGGTATCCACTTTGAAATCATCAGCAAAAACCTTGGCATGATCACCAGTGTAGATGGGCGTCAGATAGAAGTAAATAAAACATACCTAACTACAGCCTCTATCAAGTATGATGCTGTCTATGTGACTGGTGGACGACAAAATGTAGATATCCTATTAGGTCAAGGTGACTCAGTACATTTTATTAATGAAGCTTTCAAACATGCCAAAGCCATTGGTGCTACCAATGAAGGCGTAGATCTGCTGGCCGCATCTTCTATTCAAGGTGTAGCCTTGGCAGATCCGAGTACCACAGCACAGCTCTCTTCGGCACTAGGGGTCGTCACCATTAGAAATGCATCAGATATGAATTTCTTTGCCCAAGAATTGATCAAAGGCATTGCACAGCACCGTCATTGGGGTCGTCAGTCTCAAAAGGGAATGATCCCTGCATAAGGAAAAAGACAGGTTGCATTTACTTGCAACCTGTCTTTTTTTATCCACAAATATATGTTTAAAAAGCTGTCTTTTTTCATAAAAATTGTTTCGACAGAACTTTAATCCTGTGCTATAGTAAATGCAAACTTATTATCAACCCCTAAAGAAAAAAACATCGGGAGGTATAGAATACATGACTACTTTTTTTCTCATCATCATTTATTTGGCTTTTATTAGTTTAGGACTGCCGGATAGTTTATTGGGGGTGGCATGGCCCCTGATGCAAGGAGACTATGGTGTCCCTTTTGAGGCTGCCGGCATGGTAGCGATCTTTATTACAGGTGGAACCATCGTATCTAGTCTGGCTAGCGGCAAAGTTCATAAGTATCTAGACACGGGTAAAATTACTTGTATCAGTTGTTTATTTACAGCTGTTTCTCTACTGGGATTCTCTCTTTCTCCTTCCCTCGTGTGGATTCTCCTCTTAGCGATTCCCCTTGGTTTAGGAGCTGGGTCCGTGGATGCCGCTTTAAATACTTATGTGGCTACCCACTATAAGGCGCATCATATGAGCTGGCTTCATTGTTTTTGGGGTGTAGGCGCTACCTTAGGCCCTATCATTATGTCACAGTTTATTGCTGGACAAAACTCTTGGAGAAGTGGATACATGACCGTTTCTTTTCTTCAATTTGGTTTAGTTGTAGTGCTCTTCCTTACGCTTCCTCTTTGGAAACGTATGGCACAGGAAGCACATCACAATCCGGTAGATGTAAAGGAGGAGGATCCATCATCCCCTACGGCTGATTCTTCGAGTTCCCGAGACAAAGCCCATCCCTTGAAAATCAAGGGTGTTTACTTAGCTCTGACTTCCTTCTTTTTCTATTGTGGCGCTGAGGCGACAATGGGCTTATGGGGCAGCAGTTTTCTAGTGAATACAAAGGGATTATCCGTTGCAGTAGCCGCACAGTGGGTTTCTATATACTATGGCGGTATTACCATTGGAAGGTTGATTACTGGATTTATCACCCTGAAAGTGAATAACAAAACCCTCATTCGAATGGGTCAAATCATTGCTTTCTCGGGTGCTGTCCTTCTGCTCCTGCCCTTACCCAGTCTTTTCTCCCTCCTAGGATTTGTGATGGTAGGATTAGGGTGTGCCCCTATATTTCCGTGTATGATCCATGAAACCCCTACTCGTTTTGGAAAAAAACATGCACAGACGATTATCGGATATCAAATGGCGCTGGCATACACAGGCATCACCATTTTACCTCCACTCTTAGGCTTTATCGCAGCACGAACAACCATTATGATCTTCCCATTTTTTGTTTTGGCTTATATTGCTGCCATGCTTATGAGCTCAGAAAAAATCAATCGTTTATTAGCATCAAGCAATCCACAAGCAAAAGCAATAAGAGCGGAACTGTAGTTCCGCTCTTATTGCTTTTGTTTTACACCACTACCTTATTTCTTTCATAAAAATCCTGTTTCTTTTATGAGAAAAATCATATGAAAGCATAAATACTTGTTGTATAATGACATATAATCACAATAGGGAACACTAGCGGATATTAAAGCATGTAAAGCAAGTGGAATTTTTTAAGCATAATAAAACAAGACTCGTAAACCCTAAGAATACCAATCTTATCACACAAAAACATTCCTAGGGATTTCTTGTATGTTTTGCACTCTTTTTTATACATAAAATCTTTTAGCCTCACTGGTTTGGTTGAATACAAGCCTCAAGTATTGTATGATATATTGGAGTAAAAGCATTGGAAATTCACAATAAATTATAAGTGATAATGTTTTATATGTTGGAAATTATAAATAAATTTGTAAAATAAAGCATCAACTAATTTTTGGGTAAAATAGGACTATAAATACTTAGAAAATACATTAAATTTTAAGTATATTAGGGGGAATTCTTTTGTTTACTGAATGGACTGCTTTGGCTAATTTAGTATGTGGACAGCCACAAAATGGAATGTCAGAAATAGATGATATATTAATTAGATTAGGGGATACAATAACAAAATTTACTAATCAAATTTTGCTATTTAATTATAGTGAAGAAAAAGACAGAATTAACATACCATTTTATGCAAGAAGTATTATGGAAGCAGCTTGTACTGCATTAGTAGCACGTATAGATCCATTTCGAATTCTAATAACTTATAAAGTACAATCATCAAGTGAATATGATATTACAAAAAGATCCAATGCAGCTATACAATGGGCTGGAGATATAATTGCATCTAATAAACCAAAAACTAATTTATGGAATCCAGAAAATAAATTAGTTGATTATGATCGGGCATTATTTAGCAATTATAATGGAGAATTATTTTGGAAGCCAGCATTCTTAAAAACTATAGATTATATTGAAACACAACAAAATACTAGTGATTGGTTGAATGAGTTTATAACTATGGATGAAAATGAGTTTTTTGAAAGGACTAAAACTGATATTTCAAAACTATATTCATCATTCTCTAAAGGAGTACATTATGAGTTTTTGGTAAATGTAGATAGTATATTTGATGCTGCTACAATGCAAAGTCTTGTTAATAGAATGTTTCAGATTTTTGCTGAGATTGCTATGGTAAGTCACTTTAATAATTTAATGTCAGGTAGTATGGAGCATATATTATGTATTAATAATTTTATGCAATTTGAGGAGATGATAAACGGTGTTTGAAGAAAGCAATTCATATATTAATTTAATTTTAGCTGCAGAAGAATTTACAGTAGACGAATTTGAGAAATATCATCACTTTTTCAGATATGAAGAAAATATTATAAGGCAACTTATGGCACATGGACCAATTTTATTGAAAGGTGGAAGAGGTACGGGAAAGAGTGCTTTATTACGCGAAGCTGCTCAAAGATTAAACTTAAATAGCACGAATTCATTAGCTTGTGGTATTTATTTGAGTTTAAGACATATTCCCTTGTTGAGAACTACAGGGAATCAATATGAAAATGAACTGTTAAAAATTCTAATTGATAAGATTAAAAAAACTGCATTAGAGCAGTATGAATATCAATTTAACTGTGAACCAGATGTATATGAAGTACATAATTGCTTATATAAATTTTCAGAATGCATTGGCAAAAGAATAGTATTATTTTTTGATGATGCTGCTCATATAGGTAGAGAAGCTGGATTGGAAGAATTTTTTGATATTTTCAGAACACTTTCAAGTAGCAATGTATCATGTAAAGCAGCTATATATCCTGGAGTTACGCGATTTGGAAATAGATTTGATATATATAATGATGCCAATGTAATAGAGATTTCACGTAGAGAAGATCAAGAGGATTTTGGAGAGTTTTTTTATAAGGTGATGTCAACAAGATTTCCAAATGAGGTTGAAAATTGGAAAATGTCAAAAGAATTATCATTTAGAGACATAGCAGAATTTTTAGGGCAGGCAGTTGTTGGTAATGTAAGGTCATTTGTAAGGGCTTGTACTTTTATGTTTGAAAATGAAAGTTCAATTGGTGTTCAAATGTTAACAGAAACTTTTCTAAGACTTAGCAGAGACTACTACTGGCCAATGATTGAAGAAATCCAACTGAAAATAGGTATATATGAAGTGTTAATTGAACCGTGTGAAGAACTTGCTAAATTAATATATCAGAATTGTGCTGTAAGTAAAGGTGCTACTTCTTGTATAATTCATAGAACATTAGTAAACAACTTATCAAAGCCCTTAGAAATACTAGAGTATGCTGGATTTATAGTAAGAAGAGATGCTTCCCGCGGAATGAAGTCAGGTGGAAGAGGCACAAGATATGTAATTAACTTATGTAATCTATTGGAAGAAATACCGGGCACTAGGTTAACAAAAGAGTTGTTTGAAATTTGGAAAAGTAAAACAGTAGAAGATGTACAATTTGGCCAGAGTAGTTCTCTGTTTAGTATTGTTTTGCCAGAGCTTCCTGAGGATAAGAGTTTAAGTATATTAGAATTGCCAATCGAAAAATTAAAGAAATCCAATTTATTTCCATATGGGATTACAGATAATAAATTGGATAAACTTGGATATTATGGCATTGAAACAGTAGGAGACTTAGCTGAAACAACAAATGAGCAACTTCTAAGTTTAGAAGGTATAGGAATTAAAACCGTAGAAAGATTCAGAAATGTTCTTGGCCAGGCAATATGGATGTAATGTAATACAATATGTAAGTGTTTGCCCATAAGAATAGTGTCAGGGAACCTTCCCAAAAATACATAATTTTAAAAATGTACCACTATATACAGTTTCCCATATTCAAGAATGCTCCCACGATTATAGGATATCAAATGGCTTTCGCTTATGCGGGATTACCTTTTCGCCTCCACTTTTTGCATTTATTGCAGCTCGTACCACTGTAAAATTTTTCTATTTTTTTTGTTTTACTCTATATCTTCATTATGCTTATAAGTTCAGAAAGAATAAATATTCTTATGAAATCAAAGTATGTACTGACAACAATCGAGTAGGAGAATAATCATTAACTGATTATTCGTCCTCTCACACCACCACGCATGCCGTTCGGCACGTGGCGGTTCAATAGAATTACCTTACTTGTGAATATCTTTCGGTTAGTGTTATAAACCCTTGTTCTCTAAGATATTTATTCGTGAGCGTTGTGGCTAAGATTGGGCTATTGGAGATTCTCCAGTAGCCTTTCCTTGTATTTGCATGTTCCCATGCTTTCCAATTCTCTGTTCCTAGTCTAACTAGGTTGTCATGTTTCGTTTTAATCTTTTTCCATTGTTTCCAATAACATAGACGCAAACGTCTTCTTAACCACTCATCTATTCGCTTTAAGGTTATCTTCATATCTGCAAGTTGGAAGTAACTTACCCATCCTACGATCAGCTGTCTAAGTTTTATTGCCCTAAATTCCATACTCATCGCATTACTTCTTCCTGTTATGCTTTTAAGTTTACCTATTAGCTTCTTTACCGATGTTTGATGTACTCTTATTCCCATTTCACCCTTCTTTGTATAAAAGGTATATCCTAGATATTTTAGTTTCCATGGTCGGTCTACCTTGCTTTTCTCTTTGTTGACTCTGAGTTTTAAGCCCTTTTCTATAAACTTGGTGATGCTCTTCATGACTCGTTCTGCGGATTTCTTTGATTTCACATATACATTACAGTCATCTGCGTAACGGCAGAACCTAAGCCCTCTCCGTTCTAATTCCGTATCTAACTCGTGCAACATGATATTGCTTAATAATGGAGATAGATTTCCACCTTATGCAAAGTTAATGATTATGCAAAGTAAACCTATTCTGACCTCATGTTTGCTATGTTCTTTCAAAGATTACTTTGCATAATATTTGAATTATGAGAGATTGGAGAGCCAGTTCAGCAAAGTAGCATCATTGCTCCAATCTGGCAGATTGCTGTCTATTAAATCCGGATATGCTTTTTCGATGGCTTTTCGTTTTAGTTCAGTATCGCATTTTAGATAAATTTCTGTTGTCTTTATGTCTTCGTGCCCAAGAAAATCTC
>CALKRZ010000166.1 GCA_937989765.1 uncultured Clostridia bacterium
TTTCTATTTGCTTTTTTGCTAATTTAGATTAAAATATACTATAGAAAGAGAAAAATAAGAACCATCTTATGATCTCTTATAGATTTTAAATTATAAAATTTACTATTCGTCAATTTTATAGTTTGAAATCTATCTAAAAGAAACAGCTATCAGATTTCTTTTTAGTTTTACAGGCTTGTTTATATAAGTCTACATAATAATACACGATGGAGGTTATTTATGTTAGTATCTGCAAAAGAAATGTTAATCAAAGCAAAAGAAGGTAAATATGCGGTAGGTCAATTTAACATCAACAACTTAGAATGGACAAAAGCCGTTTTATTAACTGCTCAAGAAAACAATTCACCTGTGATTTTAGGTGTATCTGAAGGTGCAGGAAAATATATGGGTGGTTACAAAACAGTAGTCGCCATGACCACTGCGATGATCGAAGAATTAAATATCACTGTGCCTGTTGCACTGCACTTAGATCACGGGAGCTATGAAGGCGCTTTAAAAGTCATTGAAGCTGGCTTCTCCTCTGTTATGTTCGATGGTTCTCATTATTCTATCGAAGAAAATATCGCAAAAACTAAAGAAATCATCAAAATCACAGAAGAAAAAGGACTTTCTATCGAAGCAGAAGTGGGTTCTATTGGCGGAGAAGAAGATGGTGTAGTAGGTACTGGAGAAATTGCAGATCCATCTGAATGTAAATTAATCGCAGATCTTGGTGTTACGATGCTCGCAGCTGGTATCGGAAATATCCACGGTCAATACCCTGAAAACTGGAAGGGCTTAGATTTTACTGCTTTAGCTCAAATCAAAGAACTTACTGGAGATATGCCGCTCGTTTTACATGGTGGTACTGGCATTCCTGAAGCGATGATTAAAGAAGCAATCTCTTTAGGTGTTGCTAAGATCAATGTAAATACTGAATGCCAATTGACTTTTGCTGAAGCAACTCGTAAATATATCGAAGCGGGCAAAGACTTAAAAGGTAAAGGATTTGACCCACGCAAATTATTAGCACCTGGCTTCCAAGCAATCAAAGACACAGTAAAAGAAAAAATGGAATTGTTTGGTTCCGTAAACAAAGCATAATTGTAGAAAACGATACAATGTCGAAAAGAGTCTTGTCCATGGATAAGACTCTTTTCGACATTTTTATAGAAAAAAAATCCTTGTACCTCTAGGGGGAAGAGGTACAAGGAATCCAAATACTTAAGATTTACAATATTTGAAAGTATGTCTAACATATTTATATTGTACACCCCTTATATGTATTTGTCTATTTCACACACATTGCAGATATATTTCAATTTCATTACATATAGCACCCTAAATTAATAAAATCCATTTTTCCTATTTGATATAGGCGTATGAATACTTCTTATCTCACTATATTCGTTTGTTTAGATGACAAATCCTGTAGCTATAACGGACACTACAATAAGTGGTGCTGGAATTTTTTTTGTGAATAATAGGACTACCGTAAGGAGCATCACAATCATATTATCGATTACAAATCCACTATTTTGCATCAGAATCACTGCAGCTATAGTAATTAACCCACCTGCAACAGCAGTAATACCTTTCAAGGAAACTTTTATTCCTTTAATTTTTTTTAGATTTTCCCATATTGGATAGATAAAGTAAATCAAAAGAAGTCCAGGTAAAAATATTGCAATTCCCCCTACAATAGCACCTAAGACTTGAGTGAAAGCACTCCCTCCACGAGCTGCCATTCCACCTGCATATGCGCTAAAGCTAAACATCGGTCCTGGCAATCCTTGTACAAGTCCAAAGCCAGTCAAAAATTCTTGATTTGTCATATACTGATTTACTTCCACTAACTCACTATACATAAGTGGTACTACTACCTGTCCACCACCAATTACCAAATAACCATAGCGATAAAAACTTTCAAATAAATGGAAAATTCTATTGTCCCATATAAATGCAAGAAATATACTTCCTATTGCAAATATTCCAAAGGTGCTCAAATATACCCAAGGCGGGTTTAGTTTTACACGATTCCATAAGTTTTTTTCTTTTGAAGTAACAATACTTACCACGCCACCCATAATCAGGACCAGTGGAAAGATCCAAGCTTCTCTTATAAAGTAAGTGGTGATCGCTCCAAATAATAATAAACCTAAAGTAATTTTATCTTTTACTACTTTACGTCCAATACGGTATGCCGCAACGATAATGAAGCCTACTGCCATTGGACCAATGTAACGAAGCCCATCCTGAGCTATGTTCATGCTACCTAAAAATTGGCTTAAAAACGAAAGCAATGTCATCACTGCAAGTACAGGTAAAGCCCATACGAGCATAGTTAAAAATGCTAACAAGGGTCCTCCCATTTTATACCCAATGGCTACGATTGTTTGTGTGCTACTTGGACCCGGTAAAATGCCGGTTAAAGCTATAAGTTCAACCAACTCTTCTTCCGTTAAATATTTTTTCTTTATAACCATTTGATCTGTAAAAACGCCGTAATGAGCTTCAGGTCCTCCGTAAGCGCCCAAAGAACAAATGAATACATCTTTTAAAAAAGTACTCCATCGTACCTTATTTTGATTTTCCAACTTTTTTTCTGTTTTCATAATAGAATTATCCTTTCCATTCCTCTTTGAGTTTCTTTACCTTATTTTGTCTATTCTTTCGTTGGAATATAGAGGTAATTTTTTGTGCGCATAAGCTCTTTTAGTCTTTTGGGGACTATTTGTATTCTATCTCATCAATGTCATAGGGTGTTGCCTGATATACATAGTAATTAAGCCAGTTAGAGAACAGAAGGCTAGCATGAGATCTCCACCGAACTACTGGCTCCTTGTGTGGATCATCCTCTTTAAAATAATACTTGGGCACAGCCAGATCAAGACCCTTATTTTTATCCCGTTCATATTCCCCTTTTAGGGTTAAAGGATCATATTCTGAATGTCCCGTAACAAAAATTTGACGTCCATCTTTAGACGCTACAATATAAATACCAGATTCGGGAGACTCTGATAATATTTCTAGATCTTTCACTTTTTCAATGTCTTCTCGACGGATTTCTGTATGTCTAGACTGGGGCACATAAAAAATATCATCAAATCCTCGAAGAAGATTTACATTTTTACGTTCTACGGTATGAGGGAATATCCCGAACATTTTTTCAGTCAACGGATATTTAGGAATCTTATAATGATGATACAATCCTGCCTGTGCTCCCCAACAAATATGTAGGGTAGAAGTCACATGATAATATTTCCACTCCATGATCTCTTTGAGTTCTTCCCAGTATGTCACTTCTTCAAAAGAAAGATGCTCAATAGGGGCACCTGTTATGATCATCCCATCAAACTTATCATGATTGATCTCCTCAAATGTCTTATAAAAGCTAGAAAGATGCTCATCAGATGTATTCTTAGACATATGCGTTTTGGGATGCAGTAACGTAACCTCAATCTGTAGCGGGGTATTCCCCAATACACGTAAAAGTTGCGTTTCTGTGACTTCCTTTCGAGGCATAAGGTTTAATATAACGATTTTTAAGGGTCGGATATCTTGATGAAAAGCTCTGCTTTCATCCATAATAAATATGTTCTCTTGGGCGAGTATTTCTTTGGCTGGAAGGTTGTCTGGTATTTTTATTGGCATTATATTCATCCTTTACTAAGTGATCGTATCCATTATTGTATCAAAAAAATCAATCCTGTGCTACCCATTTTACTAAAGCCATACTAATAATATTTAAAATCCTACTGTAGAAATTTGTTTTTCAAAAATGAATTATGTGGCATAATAGAATTATAAAAGAAAGGAGTGTTATTATGGCACATCCATTAGAAAATCAAATCACTCAATATACCTATTCTGATTATCTGCGTTGGAGTGAAAAAGAAAGATGGGAATTGATTGACGGAATTCCGTATAATATGAGTCCATCTCCATCTACAACTCACCAAAGAATATCGATTGTTCTTTCTTCTGAGATTTACAATTATTTAAAGGGAAAGGCTTGCCAAGTCTTTACAGCTCCCTATGATGTACTCTTTGCAAAAGTTGATCAAAAGGACGAAGATGTTGACACGGTAGTGCAGCCTGATATTTTAGTAGTATGCGATAAAAATAAAATTGATGCACGTGGTTGTAAGGGTGCGCCTGATTTTGTTATTGAGATCGTGTCCCCATCTACAGCAAAGATTGACTATATACAAAAGATGAATCTATACGAAACAAATGGTGTAAGAGAATATTGGATTGTGCATCCAATAGACCAAATTGTAATGACGTACCACCTAGAACAAGGTAAATACGGCAAACCTATCATTTATTCCAAAGACGATCAAGTAGCGATCGGCATTTTTGATGGAAATTTAGTAATAGATTTAGTTTCTGTTTTTACAGAATGAAGATGATATAGAATAGAGGAATTTCATGAGAATACTTGTTGATGCTGATGCTTGCCCTGTAAAAAATATAATCGTAAAAGTGGCCAAAGAATACTCCATCCCCGTGCTTATGTTTATGGATACTAGCCATATGCTGAATGACGGCTATTCCCAGACGATCATAGTAGATCAAGGTAGAGATTCTGTAGATCTCGCGATGGCAAATGCTATCCATGCGCATGACTTGGCGGTTACGCAAGACTATGGTCTTGCTTCCATGCTTCTGGCCAAAAAAGCGTATGTTTTTAATCAAAATGGATTTATGTATACCACAGATAACATTGACAGACTTTTATTTGAACGACATCTATCTCAAAAAGTTCGAAGATCAGGCGGAAAATCCTCCCATATCAAAAAAAGAACAAAAGAAGATGATGAAAAATTTGAAAAGGTATTCCGCAAGATGTGTGAAAACATAGTGAAAGATTTACAAATACCATAAGTAAAAACATGGATATCATTTTTTCTGAAATTCTACAAATACTATTTTTATAGATCTGTAAAAGTTACTGTCGCAGCGGAAGGATGATCCTATGAGCAAATTAATAGAAAAAACTACCAGTAAGTTTATAAAATTTTCTTTCATGGTATTAAACCCATTCAAAAAAGCAATCATCAAGACGGAATGTCAGGTTCACAAATTTATTAATATCCAAGCTTTAAAAATCTTAAAAAATGATGGACACACTCTTATTTATGATTTTTTTACTCCCTATATTGAATCCATCAACGAAGGTGTCGTATGGGCTGATCAAGACTTTAAAAGTAGCAATCATTTTTATAGCCCCCAGGCAGATAAAGGATTATACGGCCGCTCTACTGCTATGGCGCTAGCTCAGGATTATTATAGCAAATCGCTCCATCTGTGGTCTCTGGAGGAACAGCATAAATCTATGTTTTATCTAGGCGCAGCACTTCATATTATCCAAGACATGACCATTCCCCAACATGCGAATATACGCCTTCTAGATAATCACAGGCAGTATGAAAACTTCGTCAAAAGAACCTATAAATATGCCCCTGACTATAAAGCAGAAACAGGTGCACTGGTACTAGATCACATCGAAGAATATGTTCGATTTAATGCTCGCATGGCGATGAAAGTATATCGACGCTTTAAAATAATTGAAGACGATGAACTCCGTTTTTTCAGAATCTCCAAATGTATTCTTCCTATAGCAGAACAGACTACGGCTGGATGCATACTTACATTCTTCCATACTATTTCTGATACCTCTGATACCCCTCCATCCTTTGTATACCGAAACAAACCAAAGCTTCCCTAAAAACCTGATCTTTGAAAAAGTGGATCTCAGAAAAAGTATCTAGTGGTAAGGCAAATATATAAATCTGGAAACAACTGCAACCAAAGAGCGCATCCCAATACTTCAACTACAATCGCCCCTTGCACAAGCGCGATTTTGCAGTTGTTGTAAGATTTATATATTTGCCTTACCACTGCCTTTTCACACACAAAAAAACCTTCAGCCTATATTACACTGAAGGTTTTTGTATTCACTCTTGTATCTGTTCTTGTATTTTTTCCGTAACCGCTTCTACCCAATCTGCTACATCCGCTGTTACATCATGAAATCCAATATCAAAAGGATATTCAGACACATTATCTAAAATCGTATCATTTTCTTCATCTAACTCATCCCACAACATCCCTACTCTAGCAAATGTCCTATGAAGATTTTTAAGCTCTTCGATCAATGCTTCATGCTTTGGTTTCATCATAAACCTCCTATGCTATACTTCTTCTGTAATCACATCTTGTATGGCGGCACCTGGAGGTACCATTGGGAATACTTTATCATCCCGATCGATCTCACAGTTAATGACCACAGGTCTTCCTGCATTCAGTGCTTGCTCTAGAATGTCTTCTACATCTTCTGTACGAGTCAAATTAAATCCTGCCGCTCCAAAAGCTTCTGCTAATTTTACGAAGTCCGTCGCCCGATCTAGCGTTGTCTCAGAGAATCGACCATCATAGAACATCCCCTGCCACTGCCGTACCATGCCTAATACATGATTGTTCAAAATCACAATGATGATGGGAAGATTATATTCGACTGCTGTGGCAAGTTCATTGCAGTTCATACGGAAGCTACCGTCCCCTGCTATATTAAATACTCTTTTTTGGGGCTGTCCGATCTGGGCACCGATACAAGCACCCAGTCCATATCCCATGGTACCCAGTCCACCCGATGAAATAAATGTTCTAGGTTTGGTATACTTATAATACTGGGCTGCCCAAATCTGATTTTGACCTACTTCTGTCGTAATGAGTGCTTCTCCATGGGTTACTTCACATATTTTTTCAATGATATACTGCGCCTTTAGCGTACCGTTTTCCACATATTTGAGAGGATAGATTTCTTTCCATTCTCTCATCTGTTGGATCCATGATTCTCTTTCTTTGGCTTCCAATTTTTCATTTAAGATTTTTAAGACTTCTTTGATATCACCTACCATATGGTGGTAGGTTTGTATATTTTTATTGACTTCTGCTGGATCAATATCGATATGAAGAATTTGAGCATCCGCAGCAAATCGTTTTGCATCACTTACCACTCGGTCACTAAAACGAGCGCCTATAGCAATCATCAGATCACAATTTGTCGCTGCCAAGTTAGAAGTCTTGGTTCCATGCATCCCAATCATACCCGTAAACAGTTCGTGGGTAGCAGGAAACCCGCCTAATCCCATTAAGCTGCAAGCTGTAGGTGCCTGGATTTTTTCTGCAAATGTGACTAATTCTTCTGCTGCATCAGAAATAACGACCCCGCCCCCCGCATAAATAAAAGGACGGTTACTATTACGGATGAGCTCTACTGCCTTTTCTATACTACTTTCTGTAAGGTACTGTGTACTCTTTGATATAGCTTGTGGAACTTGATACCGATAATCAGCTATATGCGCCGTTACATCTTTAGGTATATCAATAAGTACAGGTCCTGGTCTACCTTCTTGCGCGATATAAAAAGCTTTTCGGATCGTATCAGCCAGCTCATTTACATCTTTTACGATATAATTATGCTTGGTGATCGGCATGGTAATCCCTGTGATATCCACTTCTTGAAAACTATCTTTACCCAGTAAAGATACCGGCACATTTCCCGTAATAGCAACCATAGGTACAGAATCCATATACGCGGTAGCAATACCTGTCACTAAATTAGTCGCTCCAGGACCCGAGGTAGCCAAGCATACTCCTACTTTTCCTGTTGCTCTGGCGTACCCATCTGCTGCATGGGCTGCTCCCTGCTCATGTGAAGGGAGTATATGTCTTATTTCATGACGATGCTTATAAATCGCATCATAAATATAAAGTACTGCACCTCCGGGATATCCAAATATCGTATCCACACCCTGCTCTTTCAAACATTCAATAATAATTTCCGCACCTGTAATACGCATACTTCTCCCCCTGTCAAATGAATAATCCTACGTTCCCTTTTTAGTATTTCTATTATAGAAATACTGTACGCCTGCAACGATAAAAAATATAAAGCTAGCAGAAATCCATAGGGTATTCATAGGCGTAAAATATATCAAATAAAGTAATAATAGGATAAAACCCATCCCTAATGAAACCAGTGCATAATGTACATACTCTTCCTGCCGTGTAGGATGGAGTTGTTTACGATTTTCTTGAGCTGAGGATGCTCTTCCCTGAATCGCACTGCAAGGAACGGATACTCTCTGCCTTCCTTTCCTTTGCCGAAAAGCTGCTAAGGTCCGATTGCATCCCGTCACAGGTTTTGTAACAATAGTCGGTGTTGTATAATAAATCCGCTTCACCAGATCCCTTCTTTCACACTATAATACTCCTATCATGTGTGAAAAAAAGGGATTTCATACGGATTATAAAGTAATGGGTGTTGAATATTCAACACCCTTATTACTCTCTATGGTTTTAATACAGCGCCTGTACTAGCAGAAGTAACCAGCTTGGCATACCTTGCTAGATATCCTGTTTGGATCTTAGGCAGTGGTGCTGTCCATGTACTTTTACGATGCTGCAATTCTTCATCGGATACTTCTAATTGGATCGTGCCTGCTAGTATATCGATGGAAATCATATCCCCCTCTTGTACAAAGGCGATCGGGCCTCCTTCGGCTGCTTCTGGTGATACATGGCCAATGGATGCGCCTCTGGTAGCACCGCTAAAACGGCCATCCGTGATCAGTGCCACATCCTTGTCAAGACCCATACCCGCTAAGGCTGAAGTAGGCGATAACATTTCACGCATACCGGGTCCCCCTTTGGGGCCTTCATAGCGTATGATGACTACTTCCCCTTTGTGGATATGTCCTTCATAGATCGCTTTGATGACAGCTTCTTCAGACTCAAATACCCGTACAGGGCCTCTGTGGCGAAGCATTTGTTCTGCTACGGCTGAACGCTTCACTACACAACCATCTGGTGCTAGATTGCCTTTGAGTACAGCGATACCACCAATTTCACTGTAGGGGTTTTCTATCGGTCGGATCACTTCAGGATTACGATTAACTGCATTTTTTATATTGTCTCCCACCGTCTTTCCTGTCACAGTAGGAAGGTCTAAGTGTAACAAATTCTTCTTTGTTAATTCTTTCATGACTGCCTGTACTCCGCCCGCCGCATATAGATCTTCTATATGGTGATGTCCTGCAGGACTGAGTTTGCATAGATTGGGAGTTCTAGCACTGATTTCATTGGCCAGTTCTAGTTGTAGTATCATCCCTGTTTCATAGGCAATAGCGGGTAGATGAAGCATACTATTGGTACTGCATCCCAACGCCATATCTACCGTCAAGGCATTTTCAAAAGCTTTTTCTGTCATGATGTCCTTGGGTTTGATATCTTCTTGTATCAGTTTCATCACTGCCATGCCTGCCGTTTTTGCCATACGTACTCTTTCTGCATAGACCGCAGGTACGGTGCCATTCCCCGGCAGACCCATACCTAATACCTCTGTCAAACAGTTCATACTATTCGCGGTGAACATGCCAGAACAAGAACCACAGCTTGGGCAAGCAGACTCTTCATAACAGTACAGTTCTTCTTCTGTCATTTTTCCTGCCTTTACAGCCCCTACTGCTTCAAACATAGTGGTCAAACTAATATCGTTATCATACGCCTTGCCAGCCAACATAGGACCCCCACTAATAAAAATCGTAGGAATATTAAGCCGAGCTGCTGCCATCAGCATACCTGGTACTACTTTATCGCAGTTGGGGATCATAACAAGCCCATCAAATCCATGCGCCATAGCCATGACTTCTACAGAGTCTGCAATCAGTTCTCTAGAAGCGAGGGAATAATGCATGCCAATATGTCCCATGGCAATCCCATCACATACAGCGATGGCTGGAAATTCTATAGGCGTTCCTCCTGCCATGAGTACCCCTGTTTTGACTGCCTCTGCAATGGTATCCAAATGAATATGTCCAGGAACGATTTCATTTTGGGCATTCACAATCCCGATCAAAGGCTTTTTGATTTCTTCATCTGTATAGCCCATTGCTTTGAATAAGGATCTGTGTGGAGCTCTTTCTGCTCCTTGTTTTACTCGGTCGCTTCTCATGCAATCACCCCTCGTAAATAGCTCTACCTTCGTGTTGTGCATATCCATGGAATGCTTCTAATAATTTTTTGGTCACAGGTCCTGGTACGCCATCTCCGATGACTCTACCATCTGCAGAAGTGACTGCAATCACTTCTGCTGCCGTACCTGTTAGAAAGCATTCATCTGCATTATATACATTAAACAATGTGAATTCTGACTCCACTACGGTCATACCTAATTCTTTGGCTAGGTGTATAACCGCTTTACGCGTAATGCCATCTAAAATCCCTACATGAATAGGGGGTGTATAAATAACCCCATCCTTAATAATAAAAATATTATCCCCTGTGCATTCTGCTACGATCCCATCATGATTTAACATGATGGCTTCTGGCGCACCCGCACGGTTGGCTTCAATCTTAGCCAAAATATTATTCAAGTAATTTAAAGATTTGATCTGTGGATCTACAATCGTTGCTTTATTTCTTCTCTGGGTAGCCGTAATCACTGGCATCCCTTTTTCATACAACTCCTGTGGATACAGCGTGATCGTAGCTGCAATACAAAATACGGTCGCTTTAGGACATTTAGTAGGGCTAAGACCTAGATCTCCTGTTCCTCTTGTAATGACCAAACGAATATATCCATCTTTGATATCATTTCTTCTGCAGGTTTCTAGCACTACCTCTGTTAGTTCCTCTTTGGTTAAGGGGATTTCTAACATAATCGCCTTGGCTGCTGCAAAAATTCGGTCAATATGCTCTTTGCATTTGAAGATCCGTCCATTATAGGCTCGGATTCCTTCAAATACCCCATCTCCATATAATACACCATGGTCAAATACAGAAATTTTCGCTTCTGATTTTTTTAGATACTCTCCATCGATATAAATCATCATTTCATCTGCCATCTCCGCATCCTCCTTACATGTTTTGGATGATTAACTGCCCCATTTCCGTCGTACCGACCAATGTCATCCCTTTACTCATGATATCACCTGTACGATAGTTCTGTGAAAGGACTTTGGTCACAGCGTCTTCGATAACCTGCGCTTCTTTTTCTAGATCAAAGGAATATCGAAGCATCATCGCTGCCGATAAGATCGTGGCGATAGGATTTGCTTTATTTTGTCCTGCAATATCAGGCGCAGAACCGTGGATGGGCTCATACATACCGAGCTTAGTAGCACCTAAACTAGCGGAAGGAAGCATACCAATGGATCCTGTGATCATACTGGCTTCATCGGATAAAATATCTCCAAACATGTTGGTGGTCACCATGACATCAAACTGTCTTGGATTGCGCACTAACTGCATAGCTGCATTGTCTACTAACATATGTTCTAGCGTAACATCTGGATAGTCTTTGGCTACTTCGATCACTACTTCTCGCCAAACTCTGGAGCTTTCCAGTACATTGGCTTTATCTACACTGGTTAATTTTTTGCCGCGTTTTTGAGCGATTTCAAAGGCATTTCGTACGATCCGTTCTACTTCTCCTACACTGTAGGCTTCCGTATCATATCCTTCTTCTCCCATTTTACCAGGTCTACGACCTCTTTCACCAAAGTACATGCCTCCGGTTAATTCCCGCACTACACAGATGTCTATTCCTTCTCCGATGATTTCTGGTTTAAGCGGACAAGCATCTCGTAAAGCTTCATGAAGTACGGCAGGGCGAAGATTAGAAAAAAGCTCTAAGGCGCCTCGAATACCTAGCAAACCTGTTTCTGGTCTTAAATGTCCTGGTAAGGTATCCCATTTAGGTCCGCCTACCGCACCCAAAAGCACAGAATCACTTTTTTTACACTCATCAATGGTTTCTTGTGGTAATGGATGCCCTGTGGCATCAATGGCACAGCCCCCCATGAGTACTTCTGTGAAAGTAAATGTATGAGTAAACATTTCTCCGATTTTCTCTAATACTTGTATCGTTTCTTTAATGACTTCCGGTCCAATTCCGTCTCCCGGAATCGTTGCAATACGAAAATTCATCTTGACTCCCCCATCTTTTATGGATCTGACCAAAGCAGGTGGTAAGGCAACTATATAATTCTTCCAACAACTGCAAAATCGCGCTCTTGCAAAGGGAAATTTTAGTTGGAATATCGGACGCGCTCTTTTGTTGCAGTTGTTTCCAGATTTATATATTTACCTTACCACCAGTACTTTAGTAAAGATCGCTTCTTATGATCTATTTTTCTTAATGTAATTAATCAAGCCGTCTGCTGCTATGATTTCCTGCATAAAGGGTGGGAATGCTTCCCCTTGATATGTTTCGTCCTTGGTGATATTGGTGATGACACCTGTATCAAAGTCCACTTCCACTTGGTCACCGGCTTCAATCTTTTGGGCTGCTTCTTCACATTCTAAGATCGGTAGTCCGATATTGATCGCATTTCGGTAGAAGATCCGTGCAAATGTATTGGCAATCACACAAGAGATCCCCGATGCCTTGATCGCAATAGGGGCATGTTCTCTTGAAGAACCGCAACCAAAGTTTTTATTTGCCACCATAATGTCTCCTGGTTGCACTTTTTTGACAAATTCTGCATCAATATCTTCCATACAGTATTTTGCCAGTTCTTGTGGATCTGATGTATTCAAATATCTTGCTGGAATGATGACATCCGTATCTACGTTATCTCCATACTTAAAAACTGAACCTCTTGCCTTCATACTGCCGCCTCCTTATGCTATATCTTCTGGATTTGTGATTTTGCCTGTGAGCGCTGATGCCGCTGCTACAGCTGGACTGGATAAATATACCTCGGATTCTGGATGTCCCATACGCCCTACAAAGTTTCTATTGGTCGTAGCGATGGCTCTCTCGCCTTTTGCTAGGATTCCCATATGACCGCCTAGACATGGACCACAGGTAGGGGTACTAAATACCACACCTGCTTCTACTATATCTTCGATCAATCCTTCACGTAATGCTTGAAGATAGATCTTTTGAGTACCTGGGAATACAATCACTCGAACTCCTTTAGCCACTTTTTTGCCCTTGAGGATTTTAGCAGTCACTCGAAGATCTTCCATACGTCCATTGGTGCAAGATCCGATGACAACTTGATCGATTTTTACATCGCCCACTTCATCAATCGTTCTCGTATTGTCTGGAAGATGTGGAAAAGATACAGTAGGACGAATGCTTGCCAGATCAATCTCATATACCTTTTCATATTCTGCATCTTCATCTGCAGTATATACCGTATAAGGTTTGGTTGAATTTTCTTTCACATAGGCTAAAGTCTTATCATCTACTAAGAAAATGCCATTTTTAGCGCCTGCTTCGATCGCCATATTCGCCATACAAAGTCGATCATCCATGGATAAGTTTTGAAGACCTTCTCCTACAAATTCCATTGATTTGTATAATGCTCCATCTACGCCAATCATACCAATAATATGTAAGATGACATCTTTTCCACTGACCCAACCCATAGGTGCGCCTGTGAGCACAAACTTGATCGCAGCCGGTACTTTAAACCAACATTTTCCTGTTGCCATACCTGCTGCCATATCTGTACTGCCGATGCCTGTAGAGAATGCACCCAAAGCGCCATAGGTACAAGTATGTGAATCGGCTCCGATCACTACATCACCGGGTACTACTAGACCTTTTTCTGGAATCAAGGCATGCTCGATCCCCATTTCCCCTACTTCAAAGTAGTTTTCAATGCCTTTTTCATACGCAAACTCTCTGATGCATTTACATTGTTCCGCTGCTTTAATATCTTTATTGGGTGTAAAATGATCGGGTACGATCGCAATCTTACTTTTATCAAATACCTCTTTGATTCCACTTTTTGCAAACTCTTTGACCGCTACCGGTGTAGTAATATCGTTACCCAGCACCAAATCTAAATCAGCTTGGATCAACTGTCCTACTTTCACACTGGGAAGTCCCGCGTGGGCTGCCAGTATTTTCTGTGTCATTGTCATTCCCATTATAATTCCTCCTGTCTATTCATCATTCATTTTAGGAGCTCAGAAAAAGTATGTGGTGGTAAGGCAAATA
>CALKRZ010000167.1 GCA_937989765.1 uncultured Clostridia bacterium
AAGTATGTGGTGGTAAGGCAAATATATAAATCTGGAAACAACTGCAACAAAGGAGCGCGTCCCAGATTTCAACTAAACTCACCCTTTGCACAAGCGCGATTTTGCAGCTGCTTCTAGATTTATATATTTGCCTTACCACATGCTTTTTCTGAGATCCAGTTTTGGTAACTATTTATTCAATTTTTCCCTGTAAGCGTCTTATGGATGCAGCTACTTCTGCTCTGGTTGCATTTGATTTAGGTTGGAAATTTTCATCTGAATACCCTTTCATCAGTCCCAATCCGTGAGCTAATTGAATATTCCACTGTGCCCACTCACTTGCCTTCATTTGATCTTTATATCGAACTACTGCCGAAATAGATATTTGTTTTAAATCCTTCTTGGTAGAATATGCATATGCTCTCGTGAGCATAACAGCTATTTCTTCTCTTGAAATCTTCTCATTCGGTGAAAAAGTATCTTTACTATTTCCCTGCACAATGCCAGCTTGCCATACTTTATTAATATCTTCATAATACCAATCTGTAGATGATACATCCTTAAATGGGGATTCGATGTCTTTTGTCTTCAACTTCAAACTTCTTGAAATCAGTGCAGCCACTTCTGCTCTAGTAATATTCCTATTTGGGTAAAATAGATCATTTTGCCCTTGCACAATATGCTGAGCTGCTAATATTTCCACATCTTCTTTGGCCCAATGGGTGCTCATATCTGTAAATGATCTAGTATACTCCATCACCGTATATTTAGAAAAATGCTCTACTGATCCTGTAATCGTGTTTGCTGCTTTTACTTTTCCACCAATATATTCCCAAACACTCTTCTGTTCATTCAAATAATAAATCCCTACTCGGCTGCTATTTGTTATACTACTTAGGTTTAACTTAAAGCTTAAAACCATCGGTATATCAAATGCTTTCACTGACTTCTTATCCACTAAAAGTTCAAAATCATAAATATCTGATACGATTTTTGCATTCATAATTTTTGTTTTATTTATTTGTTCCCATTGCGTAGATCGCATATTTTTTGACTTTAATACAATAGTAGAATCCTTGCTAATGTTCTTAAGCATATCGGGTCTTATTTCAATATCCACACCCTTTGTCTGGAGTAGTAAATACTTATTGTGCTCTCGAGCAAGCTCAAAAAGTTCTCCCTTCATCTCAATTTGCAAAGTGCCTTCAGATGGTTCTGTGGGAATCTGGATTACAATAGCTGGTTTTGAATGATTCTTTAGCATCTGGCGTATTTTTTCCGTAGCTACTTCTGCTCTTATTATAGTAGCTCCCATATCATCTTTATTGATTTTTACAGAAGGAGTGTATATATCTTGGATCACATTTCCATCATCGACTTCGATTTTAGGTATTGCTCCAGTATTTCCACTGACTTCATTTTCAGGTATGCCACCGCCAGGTGCTCCTCCTCCTCCTCCTCCTCCGCCTCCGCTTCCTGGTGATCCTCCACCAGAATCAATAGGTATGATCGGAGTTTGATTTTCACTTGAAGGTTGTTTAGTATACTCCAAAACTGTTTCCTTACTAGAAATATCTTCCCCTCCAAATCCTATCCCTATAACGATTGCACGTATCTTCATCGTGTTTGTAATCGTAATCGCACCCACATATTCTGTGGAATTTTTGGAGGGTGTGGACCCATCTAGTGTATAATAAATCTTGCCACCTTCTGCAGAAGATAATGTCACTGTTTTGGGCAAACTATACGTACCAGAAGCTGCATCTGCTACAGGCGCTCTTGGGATTCGTACTACATAATAACCACGTGACTGAATATAAGGCTGATGGTCTCCATCATCTGCCCATATAAAATATCCGCCTATCTTGTCCAAAGCAAAGGAATTACTTGCTCTTCCCAATCCCATATCAACAGACTGTACCTTGATCGATGGCGCATTTATAAATTGTAAAGTTTGGGCATTTATTGTAGAAGCATAAATAGATGCCTCTCCATAAACAGCTGATGTAACAGTAACCGAGGATCCATCCGCCTGATACCCCACTACATCAAAATCGATACCATGATCTGTTATATATACATGCTCTTCAATATCTGTATTCTTCATATTCATCTTAATTCGTGGAAATTCAAATGCATTTTTTGCATTGATCAAACCTGCTCCATAATATTGATCAAATCCAGGTTCCCCTAAATCCACTGCACTTTCTTTTATTATATTTGTGATATCATCTGGAAGTAACTGTGGATCTGCTGCTTTCAGTAGTGCTGCTAAAGCTGCCACAAAAGGTGTCGCCATAGAAGTACCATCGTCATATTTATACTTTTCGTCGAATAAAGGAGAAGTTGCATCCTTGTTAAGCAGAAAAGTACTCAGAATTCCTACCCCTGGTGCCACCACATCTACTTCATTACCTACATTAGAAAATCCAGCAATCTGATAATACATTTGTTGATCTTCTATATCTATATAAGGTTCAACAGCACCTACTGCCATTACACCTTCATACGCGGCAGGATAATGAACATCTCTTTTATACGGATGTCCAGATTGCCCATAATGATCACTTTCATTTCCTGTAGCCGCAATAATTATAACGCCTTTACTTCTCGCATACGCAATTGCCTCTTCTTCTGCTTCACTTCTAGAGTCGATCGTTTTTCCATTTTCGCTTAAAAATCTTGGACGTCCTAGACTCAGATTGATCACATTTGCACCTTGATCCACTGCCCACCTT
>CALKRZ010000168.1 GCA_937989765.1 uncultured Clostridia bacterium
GAGATATTTATAAACAGGGTAAAACCAGTTTGGGTTATTTTATGATCAGTATTATAGGAGTAGGCATTATGATTAGTATGGGTATGGTTTTGATACTAAAGGGGTTAGTACTAGAGAGATTATCCGAAGTCAGTGTGTGCACGACTAATATTGGGATCACGGGAGATCTTTCTACTAGGATTCCCATGAAGGGGCAAGATGAATTATCAAGGGTAGTACGATCTATTAATCATATGTTGGAAGAGCTCCAAGAAGCTCAGTCAGAGATCAGTCAAAGAGAGTTAAAATATCGCTCTTTATTTGAAAATATGAATGAAGGTTTTACCTATAATAAAGTCATTGTGGATCAGAAAGGTATCCCAGTAGATTTTATTATTTTAGAAGCTAATGATGAATTTGTTCGAATTATAGGATTGAGTAAAGATGAAATTGTAGGAAAAACGATGACAGAGATTGTGCAGTATATTGATACCTCCGAGTTTGATTGGGGGGGAGTATTTGGAACAACTACTGTAACAGGGGAAAGCATAAAGATGGATGAAACCTATTTTGACCGTACAAAAAAATGGTATACTATTTCTAGTTATAGCTTAGAAAATGGATATTTAGCTTTAATTTTCTCTGATATTTCTGCCATTAAGCAGGCGGAGGAAAAAATATATCATATTGCTTATCATGATGCCTTAACAGATTTACCCAATCGAAAACTATTTTTAGACCGTTTGGAAATGAAGATTTTGCAGGCAAAAAGGTACAGCCAAAAGTTTTGCGTATTTTTTTTAGATCTAGACAATTTTAAGTCTGTGAATGATAAATTGGGTCATGATAAAGGAGATATTTTGTTAAAGGATGTAGCCAGTAAAATCAAAACTGTAGTACAACAGCAGGGTACTGTGGCTCGATTAGGAGGGGATGAGTTTACAATTATTCAATCTCCTATTGAGAGTGTTGAAGATGCAGCAAAATTGGCTCAGAAGGTCCTAAAAGAATTAGATTTTGTATTTGAATATGATAATGAGAAAATTCATGTAGGGACGAGTATTGGGATTAGTTTATTTCCAGAGGATGGAGAGGATTATACTACCTTAGTCAAAAATGCAGATATTGCAATGTATCGAGCCAAGAAAAGCGGAAGAAGAAACTATAAGTTTTATAATACAGACTTAAATCAGACAATCTTAATCGAATAGCTGATAAAGGAGGAATAGCCGTGCTAGAAAAAGTAGATCTAAAAAAAGCGCTTACTAAAGAAGCATATAAGATAGAGATGGAAGAACTGGAGACCAGGCTAGGTGAACTGCAGCGCAAAGCAAAGGATTTAAAGATTCCCATTATGATTTTGTTTGAAGGATGGGGTGCAGCAGGGAAAGGTACGTTAATCAATCGACTGATCTTACCTCTAGATCCTAGAGGTGTCAATGTATATACGATGAATAAGCTGACAGAAGATGAGCGGATGAGACCTTTTTTATGGACATTTTGGACAAAAACACCTTCTAAAGGAAGAATGACTATTTTGGATAAGAGTTGGTATAGAACGATATTAAGTCAGAGGGTAAATCAGCGTCTAAAAAAAACAGAGCAAGGAGATATGTTTGAAGATATTAATGCATTTGAAAAACAATTAGCAGATGATGAAGTGGTGATCATTAAGTTTTTTCTTCACATTAGTAAAGAAGAACAGAAAAGCCGTTTTAGAGAATTAGAAAAAAATCCAGTGACTGCGTGGCGAGTCAATAAAGAAGATTGGTTGCAGAATGAACGGTATGAAAAATACACACAGTATATTGAGGAAATGATACAGAGTACGCATACAGAATATGCACCATGGTCTGTGGTAGAAGCAAATGATTGGCGCTATGCCTCTATAAAAGTGATGAAAACCATCATTCATTCCATAGAAAACAAAATCACGCAGCTGCAAATGAATCAAGAAGCAAAATACCATCAAATAGGGAGTAAACAGCAGCAGATTCCCTTGGTTTCTATTCTCAAATCCATAGATGTATCCAAGGATATTTCGAAGGAAGAGTATAAGAAAAGGCTAGATGTATTACAAGAACAGGTGCGGCAGTTAGAACATGAGATCTATGTAAAAAGGCTCCCTGTGGTCATCTTATATGAAGGGTGGGATGCAGCAGGAAAAGGGGGAAATATCAAACGCCTCACAGAGAAAATGGATCCCCGAGGATATGAGGTGATCCCTATTGCAGCCCCTACAGAGCTTGAGAAATCCCATCACTATTTATGGAGATTTTGGAATAAGATGCCCAAAGACGGACATATTGCCATATTTGATCGAAGTTGGTATGGTCGGGTTATGGTAGAGCGTATTGAGGGATTTTGTTCTACGGAAGAATGGCAGCGGGCGTATAAAGAGATCAACACCATGGAAAAACATTTATACAATCATGGAGCTGTGGTGATCAAGCTGTGGCTACATATCGATAAAGAGGAACAACTGCAACGATTTGAAGCGAGACAGCAAGATTTGATGAAGCAGTGGAAGATCACAGAAGAGGATTGGAGAAATCGAGAAAAATGGGATGCATATGAACAAGCTGTGGATGAGATGCTCTTTAGGACCAGTACGGATTATGCCCCGTGGACCATTATCGAATCTAATTCAAAACCGTTTGCACGAATCAAAGTCCTAGAAAAAGTCGTAGAGATGATAGGAAAAAGACTAAAATAAACGGATCTCAGAAAAAGCATGTGGTAAGGCAAATATATAAATATTCCAACAACTGCAAAATCGCGCTTGTGCAAAGGGTAAATTTAGTTGAAATCTGGGACGCGCTCCTTTGTTGCAGTTGTTTCCAGATTTATATATTTGCCTTACCACCATATACTTTTTCTGAGATCCAAATAAACTTACACAATAGGAATATTTTCATGCCCAAAGAATACATATATATAAAGAATCAACAAAGTAATCAGAGAAACATTTTCTTTTTGAACTTTGATTTTGTATATATGGAGGGGGATGAGCATGAAACTTAAAATATATGTACTAGACCGAAAGGCACTCATGAAAATTGCCTTAGCAATTATTCTGATCACTGCATCGGTGACAGTATCAAGACCGTATACGGTGCAGGTATTTAATACCCTAGCGGGTAAACAAGAGCGAAAACTTCCCATTTATTGTGTAGAAACCAATGAAAAAAAAATATCCGTCTCTTTTGATGCAGCATGGGGTGCAGATGATACGGATGATCTTCTCAGGATTTTACAAGAAAATGATGTAAAGGCTACATTTTTTTTGGTAGGGGAGTGGGTTGCCAGATATCCAGAAGAAGTGAAAAAGATTGCAGCAGCAGGTCATGATATTGGGAATCATTCGGATACCCATCCCCATATGGCGCAGCTTTCTAAAGAAGGCGTCAAAAAGGAATTGATGGGGGCGCATCAAAAAGTAAAAGAACTAACGGGTATTGAAATGAACTTATTTAGGCCTCCTTTTGGAGAGTATAATAATACTGTAATTGAAGGAGCAAAGGAATGCGGCTACTATACGATACAGTGGGATATTGACTCTCTAGACTGGAAAGAGTACGGGATTGATCCTATGATCCGACAAGTCTTAGGTCATAAACACTTAGGTAATGGTTCTATCGTATTATTTCATAACAATGCAAAATATACCAAAGATTCCTTGGATATAATTGTAAAAGGACTTAAATCTAAAGGGTTTCAGCTTGTTCCTATCTCTCAGCTTATTATCA
>CALKRZ010000169.1 GCA_937989765.1 uncultured Clostridia bacterium
CGCATATCCCAACAGGGTCAGTCGTACAGTGCCAAAATGAGCGCTCTCAACATAAGAATAAAGATAGAGCTATAAAGATGCTGAAAGCAAAACTATATGAGATCAAGCAGCAGGAACAAATGGAAAAAATGCAAGGCATCCGAGGAGAAATAAAAGAAATTGGGTGGGGCAGTCAGATTAGGTCTTATGTATTTCACCCCTATAACTTGGCAAAAGATCACCGCACAAGTGAAGAAATGGGAAATATACAGGCAGTGATGGATGGCAGCATTGATACATTTATCAATGCATATTTACGGTGGATTCACACATAATACTTCAAAGGGTAGAGGAGGGAGCAGCATGGCAAATAGTCAGTTGGTTGTCTTTAAAGTAGGTGGAGAAGAATTTGGCATTGACATTATGAAGGTTTTTGGGATAGAAAAATATCAGGATATCGTAAGAGTACCCAATACACCTACATATATTGAAGGAATGATCAATCTTCGGGGGGAAGTATATCCTATCTACAATCTGCGAAAAAAATTCCATATGGACTTAAAACAGGCAGATGAAAATACCAAATTTATTATTGTTAATACCAATGACATGATGGTGGGATTAATCGTGGATGCAGTGGTAGAGATCATCCATATCGAAGAGAAAAATATGGAAGCAGCTCCAAAACTTATTGCTGGCGCAGCCAGAAGATATATTGCAGGCGTAGGAAAAGTAGGCCAAAGAATGATTATTATGCTAGACGTGGATCTGATTATGAATGATCAAGAACAAACAGAAATAAACAATATGCTAGATGAACATAGTAAAGAAAAATAAGTAAATCCTAGAAGAACGCACTTTCATTTCTGAAATCCCAAAAATGAAAGTGCGTTTTTTATTTGAAGGAAGTTTCTATCCAGTTAGTGAAAGGACTCATTTTTTCTAGCCATACCTCTAATGGGCTTACCGTAACAAGTTCATATTGATCTATTATATATATGCTTATAGCGAGCAAAGATAGTGTTAAATAGATATAGCCCATCTTTTTAGTAGATTTTACTTTACTATAGTCTATTACGAGTATAGAGATTATTACAAGTATAAAAATTATCTTCACTAGATTCGCCCCCTATTGGTATTCAGTGCAGAATGAATCACTGTACTTTTCACTGTAACGTGGATATCTGCTTTTGAAAATACCTTATTCCAGTCCGACTTTAATACCTTGAATTCTTGAGGATATTTTCTGGAAAAGTCCTTGCTCAGATTAAAATAATCGATCTTAAACTTTTCCTGGGCTGTGGTGATAGATTTTTGCAATTTGTCTGCCAGTACTTGATCCAATTGACTTTGTATATCCGTGATCTCAAAAGTAGCCATCCCATCTTCCATAGAGCTCCTTTCTGCGATGTTGCCTTTAACCTTTAGTTGTATATCAAAAGATACTTTTTCATGATCAAATTTTGGAGTAATTGTTGCTTTTGACTCCAACACTTCTATAGTAATTTTTTCCTTGTTTTTCCTCTCGAAAATAATCAAAGCATTCTTGAAATTATTTGTAATAAAATTAAATCCCTGTCCTTCTTCATAATCAAGATATCCCTTTAGTTTATCATGATCAAAAATAGCGATAGATGTTAATTTGAGAGGTGGTTTTTCATATTCTGTAGGACTTGCTTCGGTTATTATAGAAGCAGTGGTATAGTTATGAACAGGATTATTTACCACTTCTACTGTATGATGTAGATCGGATACATAGATCTTGGAATTGGCACCATAATTGTCAGCGGCGATAGATAAGACCATAGCGGGAATTTGGCCTAGCGTATTGGGTGTATCCAAAAGGAGTGCCACATCCTCTTGTCTTCCAATAAATACTTGTGATTCTAGACGTACTTCCATATCTTGCACAAGAAAACCTACGATTTCAGTTAGACCCTCTTTTGCAACGGATTCATCAATTACAAGTGCTTTCAGATGTGAAAAGTAAAGGCGTCTCGCAGAGATCTTGGATATGTTTCGTAAAGCATCAAAAACGGTAAGCCCTTCAGAAGAGATCATAGAGTATACTTCTCTGGACGGTGATCCTTCAGCCACAATAGCACTTGGATTTGCAAGTTGAACCACAACAGAATATAGTTCTTTTTCAGTCTTTGATATGCCTATCCCTAATACAAAACCCAACTCATCTATTTCTCGACGACTCCAACACGAGGTAGTCAATAATGCACAGGTATAAATAAGCAATAGTAAAATGAATTTTTTCATCATGTATGTATCCTTTCAGTAATGGAAGACGCTAGGATTAAACTTTTTTCTGTTTAGTCATATTATTCTTTACTAGGTGAGGAGAGCGGATATGGATTGCCCACTGTGGAAATCGCAACACCCAATCTTTCATATCCCCTAAGCTTAGTGGGGCAAAAGGAATCATAAAAGGAACACCGAAGGAACGTAAAGATAGTAAATGTAGAAGTAGTATGAGACCGCCCGTCATGATGCCATAGATGCCTAGTACGGCTGCCAAACTCATATTAATAAATCGCACCAATCGGAGCCCTAAAGAGAAATTTGTGTAAGGCATAGTAAAGGAGAAAATGGCAGTGGTGGCCACTATAATAATGACAGCGGGTGAAACTAGACCTGCTTCTACAGCGGATTGTCCGATGATTAATGCACCGACAATGCTGACTGCTTGACCGGCTCGGGTGGGTAGTCTGGTTCCTGCTTCTCTTAGTCCCTCAAACGCAAATTCCATCAGTAGAGCTTCTACAAAGGCTGGATAAGGGACGCCTGCCCTAGTACCTGCAATCGTTAAGGCTAATTTTGTAGGGATCATCTCTTGATGAAAAGTAGTTCCAGCAATATAAATAGCGGGCAAAAATGTAAGGATTAATCCTCCAGCATAGCCTAACAAACGGTTAAAGGTTGAAAAATAAGGATTTTGATAATAATCATCCGCACAAATAAAAAAATCCGATATAATAGCAGGAACAACAATGCAAAAGGGTGTACCGTCACAAATAATCCCAATTCTTCCTTCTGACAACATAGCTTGCAGTCGATCGGGACGCTCCGTATAAAATGTGGTAGGAAAAAGTCCCATGGGTGCATCCGTGATATATTCTTCAATACCAGCAGAACTTTTGATTGCATCCGTATCGATTCTAGAAAGTCTTTGAAATACTTCCCGGACAATAGAAGCATCAGCAATATGCTGTAAGTATACTACTCGAATTTCTGTTTTTGATAGTTTTCCTAACTGAAGCTGTTTGACTACTAAGTCAGGCGTTTTCAGTTTTTGTCTTATTAAGGCAGTATTGATGGAATAATCCTCCACAAAACTTTGTTGAGGACCTTTTATTGCTTTTTCTGTGCTAGCCTCCCCAGATTTTCTAGGAGAACCTTTGGCAAGAGAAATGGATACAGCGGTATTATATCCATCTATCAATAAAATACCGTTTCCCTTTAGGATCTCTTCCAAAACGATAGAGATATTTTGGATAGATTGGATATGGGTATTGGTTAAATTTCTTTGGAGTAGGTTTTGTATAGAAGCATGTAAATCTGTTTTTTCCTCTGAAGATGGATCTCTAACTCCTTGGGTAAGCGGAGTGAGGACAGAGGATTCCAAAATTTGTTCATCTATTAAGTTGTCGATAAATACGATAGTGGCTTTTAGGCTAGGAAAGGAAGCAATCTCAAAATAGCGGAATACAATATCATCACTAAGCCCTAGGGAAGACTGCAAGGTTTGAACATTTGTGTCAAGATCATCAGAAACTTGTAATCGATCAATAGAGGATCTAGAAGTGATTGAGGCAGAGGAATGTCGTAGGCACTTTTTAGATTTTTTATCTAACATTTTTTGTGAAATAGTAACAATAATTCGTTTCATTGGATTCCACCCTACCGCAGTATTTTTATGAACTAGGAAAGTTCGTCTTACTCGCAAGGGACCAAACTTTCCTAGTTCACAAGTGCGTGCATCTTTATGCACGCTTTCTTGTTGGATTTATGAAAAGTATTGTAATATCACATGTTTTTAGGAGATCCTTTTTATTTTGTGCATTTTTTGGTTAGAATATCACAAACTACATAGGAAAGGAGGGGATCGATTGACGACTATAGATCAGAAAAGTAAAATACAGATTTCTTTTCGACAGCTTTTTTTATTAACCGTAGCCCAAGCAGGGGGTGCGTCTATTTTATATCTTCCAGGGGTAGTAGAAGCAGGAAGAGATGTATGGATTTCTAATATTATTGCTTCTAGCATAGGATATATAGTTATTTTTGCTCACTATTTGCCACTGTCTCAATGTCCAGGATGGTCTATGACCCAAACCATTAACCGATATTGGGGGCATTTTATTGGGGGGATTGTGAACTTATACTATGCTTTATTCTTTTTCATCTTGTGTTGCCTTATTGTATCTGACATCTATTATTTTGGTAAAATCACTTTGCCAGAGACTCCAGGCTATGTATTTATCATTTTTTTTAGTATACCAGCGGTATATGGAGTAAAGCTTGGGCTAGAGACCATAGCTAGACTCATAGAATTTTTACTTCCTATATTGATCGGCATATATTGTTTATTATTTCTTTTGCTGCTCCCAAAATTAGAGTTTACCAATCTTTTACCTATTATGTCAGGAGGAATCAAGCCCATCATAGGAGGGGCTATTCCTAATATGAATTTTCCTTATGCCCAAATATTGCCTATGGTGTTTTTTTATCAACATACAAAGAACAAGGAAAAAGGACAAGATCCGTTTCTGAAATACACGTTTTTAGCTATTCTTATGTCTACAGTGCTCCTTACCTTTAAGAATATGGCTTCCGTTGCGGCTTTTGAAGAAGCTACGCTTATAACCCTTACATTCCCTCCTTTTAGTGCTGTACGCTTAATTCAAATCGCGGATGTGATTGAAAGATTGGATTCTCTATTTTTAGCAATTTTTTATTGTACTACATTTTTTAAATTTATGATTACATACTATGTGATTTGTCAGATGATATCCGATTATTTTAAGATTGCTGAACCCAAAGCTCTTTCAGTGCCCCTAGTAGTGCTTATAGGGGTGTCTATGCCATTTTTAATTCCTAGATTTGATGTTATTTTAAAAACAATAGTTGCTTATTTTTTTGCTTCTATCCCCTTATTTCTGCCGATCCCTATCCTCTTATATCTAACTATAAGAATAAAACAAAAAAAGAAGAAAAACCCCATACAAAGAGGATCGTAATAAATGAATAGAGTAGTAAAAGCAGCAAAAAACTAAAAAACGCTTGAAAACTCTTTGGAATTATGATATATTCCATGTAACGAATACAAATGTTCTTGAATAGAATACAAGGAGATTGGTTATGAAAGATAAAGCAAATTACTTTATCGTGGATAAAGATGTGCTTCCAGAAGTATTTATCAAAGTAGTAGAAGCCAAAAAGCTTTTAGAGGCAGGTAAAGTAAAAACGATTCAAGAGGCAGCTGCTCAAGTAGATATTAGCAGAAGTGCATTTTATAAATATAAGGATGCAGTATTCCCTTTTTATGACAATACTAGAGGAAAGACGATTACTATTGCGCTGCAGCTAGAAGATTGCTCAGGGCTTCTATCCCATGTATTGAACTTGATTGCTGATGCTCATGCCAATATTCTTACGATCAATCAAAATATTCCTCTAAATGGCATTGCCAATGTCACTATTACCATAGAAACTGGATCTATGCCTGGTGATATCGGAAGTTTAATGGAAACTGTTGAAAAATTAGATGGCGTACAGCATTTTAAAATATTAGCAAGGGAGTGAATTATATATGGTCAGTATTGCAGTATTAGGATATGGTATAGTGGGTTCAGGAGTCGTAGAAGTATTGAATGCCAATCAAGCAAGTATTGATAAGAGAGCAGGCATACATATTCGTATAAAATATGTATTAGATAAGAGAAGGTTTCCAGGGAATCCTGTAGAGGATATTTTGACAGATGATATCGAAACCATTTTACAAGACCCTGAAGTAAAAGTCATAGCAGAAGTAATGGGTGGAGTGGAACCAGCCTATTCATGGGTGAAAAAAGCACTATTATGTGGAAAAAGTGTAGTTAGTTCTAATAAAGAACTAGTAGCACAGCATGGGGCAGAGCTTTTATCCATAGCAAAGCAGATGAATACCAACTTTTTGTTTGAAGCGAGTGTAGGGGGAGGTATTCCGATCATTCGTCCTTTGAATGAGTCTTTAACTGCGGATGAGATTTATGAAATTACAGGCATCTTAAATGGGACGACTAATTTTATTTTAACTAAAATGACCCAAGAAGGTAGAGAATTTGAGGATGTGCTTAAAGAAGCACAGGCGTTAGGATATGCAGAAAGAAATCCTTCAGCCGATGTAGAAGGTCACGATGCTTGCCGTAAGATTGCTATTTTATCTTCTTTGGCCTTTGGTATGCAGGTAGATTATGAAGATATCTATACAGAAGGGATCACAGCCATCTCCAAACTGGATATTGCCTATGCCAAGAAGATGAGTTGTCAGATTAAGTTGTTGGCAACGAGTCAAAAAGAAGATCAGAGGATTTTTGCCAGAGTATCCCCAACTATGATTGGGTCAGACCATCCATTATCCACAGTACAGGGCGTATTTAATGCTGTTTTGGTCAAAGGAAATATGATCGGAGATGTCATGTTCTACGGTAGAGGCGCAGGAAAGTTGCCTACAGCCAGTGCAGTCGTAGCAGATATCATCGATGCAGTGCGGCATCTGAACCAAAATAAAATATGCTTCTGGTCTACAGAAAAGATACAGATGATGGATCTAAAAGATGCACCCACACGGTTTTTTGTTCGAGTAGCCTATGAAGATTTTGAAGGAGCTATAAAAGAAGTAGAAAATATCTTTGGTGTACTAGAAGTAGTTCGATTGGAAGAAGCATCAAAGGAATTTGCGATCATCACAGAACTAGAAACAGAAGGACTTTTGCAAGAAAAAATAGAAGAACTACAGCAAAGAAACGGAATCAAAATAGTAAATAGAATACGCATTGAAAAGTAGTTACTATAACGGGTAAGGGGGAGTGGCATGCTTAAAATAAAAGTGCCCGCCACTACGGCCAATATGGGGCCAGGATTTGACTGTATCGGAATGGCACTGCAATTATACAATACCCTTTGGGTAGAAGAAATCTCTAAAGGACTTCAGATCTCCTCCTTAAACGGGCAGTCAGTACCTCAGAATGAGTCCAATTTAATCTATAAGACGATGGTTGATTTTTATCGAAGGATTGGTAAGCCACTGCCAGGTTTGCGATTGATTCAGGAAGATTATATCCCTTTTACAAGAGGATTAGGGAGCAGTGCGGCATGTATTGTCGCAGGTCTTTTGGCAGCCAATGTCCTTTCGGGAGCAAATTTATCACAAGAAGAAATTTTGCAGATGGCAGGTCAGATCGAAGGACATCCTGATAATTCTACGCCTGCATTATTAGGTGGGATGACCGTAGGGGTTCTAGATGAAAATCGAGTAAAATACGCAAAAGTAGATATAAGTGATGAATTAGCTTTTGCAGTCATGATCCCGCATTTTCATTTGCCTACAGAAAAAGCCAGAGAGGCTGTCCCGAAGCAAATTTCCTTGCAAGATAGTATCTTTAATACATCTAGAGCAGCCCTATTAACGGCTGCCATGATCCAAGGAGATTGGGAGCTTTTGCAAGTAGCCACAGAGGATCGAATCCATCAGCCCTACCGAAAAGCGTTTATACCTGATATGGAAAATATATTAGATCATGCAAAGGCGTTAGGCGCAAAGGGAGTATTTTTAAGTGGTGCGGGGCCTACACTGATTGGGATCATAAAAGAAGCAGAGATAGAAGCATTTAAGTGCAATATGGAAACATATTTGAATCGTTTGTCTAGCCCATGGGAGCTTAAATTGTTAAAAGCAGATCCTAATGGTGCGCAGATTGAAATAGAGAGTAGGAGATAAGTAATATGAAATATATTGTAATATTGGCGGACGGAATGGCAGATGAACCGATCATGGAGCTGCAAAACAAGACCCCTATGGCGTATGCAAAGACCCCTACGATGGATCTTCTTGCCAAACAGGGAGAAGTAGGGCTGGCAAAGACGATACCTGAGGGAATGTCTCCGGGAAGTGATACAGCAAACCTCGCAGTCATGGGGTATGATCCTAAAAAATACTATACAGGCCGCTCTCCACTAGAAGCAGTCAGTATGGGGGTAAGTCTGAAGGATACAGACATCACCTTTCGGTGCAATCTAGTGACTTTAACGGAAGAAGAGGAGTATGATGAGAAAAGTATTATCGATCATAGTGCCGATGAAATTTCTACAGAAGAAGCCAGAGAACTGATCAGCGCTGTGGATGCTCATTTTAGAACAGAGCATATACGATTTTATCCAGGAGTTAGTTACCGTCATCTTGTAGTTTGGAATGAGGGAAGTGATGATGTAATGCTTACTCCACCCCATGATATTCTAGGAAGAAGCATTAAAGACTACCTTCCACAGGGGCAGAATAAGGAACGGATCTATACGATGATGAAACAAAGCTACGAATTTTTAAAAGATCATCCGATCAATCAAAAAAGAATAGAAAAAGGGTTAAAGCCTGCTAACTCCATTTGGATATGGGGTGAGGGGAAAAAACCTGCCATTCCTTCATTTTATGAAGCGTATGGAATGAAAGGATCTGTTATTTCTGCAGTCGATTTAATTAAAGGCATTGGTATGAGTGCAGGTCTTCGTTCCATAGATGTAGAAGGGGCAACGGGGAATATCCATACCAACTTTAAAGGAAAAGCGATGGCGGCGATAGAAGAGCTTACACAAGGACAAGACTTTGTATATGTACATATCGAAGCGCCAGATGAATGCGGTCATAGACAAGAGATGGAAAACAAAGTAAGATCCATTGAACTTATTGATGAAAAAGTAGTAAAGGTGATCAAAGAAGAGATGGAAAAGCTTATGGTAGATTATCGTATGATGATTTTACCAGATCATCCTACGCCTCTTCGGATTAGAACCCATACATCAGAGCCAGTGCCATATTTACTGTATGATAGTACAAATGTAGTACTAAAACAGGAACAGACATATGACGAAGCCTATGCTGCTTCCACAGGAATCTTTTTTGAAGAGGGCTATAAGCTCATGGGTTATTTTTTTGCGAATGGTAAGAAATAGTATTTGCAAGTATAGATGCATATTATGATAAGGAGGTACAAGACCTTGTTGATTGTACAGAAATTTGGAGGAAGTTCTGTGGCAAACGCAGAAAGAATTATAAATGTAGCAAATCGTATTATTGATACCTACAAACAAGGTCATGATGTGGTTGTTGTACTGTCAGCCCAAGGGGACACCACAGATGAACTGATCGAGAAAGCAAGAGAAATCAATGAAAATCCATCTAGAAGAGAAATGGATATGCTTATTTCCACAGGGGAGCAGCAGTCTGTAGCGCTCATGGCCATGGCGATAGAAAAGCTAGGATATCCTGCTGTTTCTCTGAATGCGTATCAAGTGGGAATGTATACTTCTTCTACGTATAGCAGTGCAAGGTTGAAGCGGATCAGCCGAGAACGGATTGAGTCAGAGATCGAGCGAAAACATATTGTCTTGGTGACAGGCTTTCAAGGGATCAATCGGTTTGAAGATATTACCACATTAGGAAGAGGCGGTTCTGATACAACGGCAGTCGCCTTAGCCGCATCGTTGGATGCAGATCTATGTGAGATCTACACGGATGTAGATGGGGTATACACCGCTGATCCACGAGTTGTAAAAAATGCAGTTAAACTTCATGAGATCAGCTATGATGAAATGTTGGAGCTTGCATCTTTAGGGGCTAAAGTGCTTCATAACCGATCGGTAGAGATGGCGAAAAAATATAATGTAGCATTAGTGGTACGATCTAGTTTGACAAATGCAGAAGGAACTATTGTGAAGGAGGCAGCAAACGTGGAAAAAATGCTTGTAAGTGGAGTCGCAGCAGATAAGGATGTGGCCAGAATCTCCATTATAGGAATTCAAGATGAACCTGGTAAAGCTTTTGAGTTATTTTCAATGTTGTCTAAAGCAAAGATTAATGTAGATATTATACTGCAATCAGTAGGTCGAGATGGGACCAAAGATATCTCCTTTACCGTATCCAAGGATCACCTACAAGATGCGCTCGCAATTATTAATGATAATATAGCCAGATTGAAAGCTACCACGGTTGCCTATGATGATAAAGTAGCCAAAGTATCTATCGTAGGAGCTGGTATGGCTACGAATGCAGGGGTAGCATCCCTTATGTTTGAAGCTTTATATGATGCAGGGATCAATATCAGCATGATCTCTACTTCAGAGATCAAGATATCCGTACTGATCGATGAACGAGATACAGAAAAAGCAGTGAACTCCATTCATGATCATTTTAATTTAGGGATATAATTAGCTTGATGAATGCAGGAGTAAATAAGCAAGAGCTATAGTGGTAACCGTAGATGGATAAAATATGTGAAGAATTGTAGAAATAGAGGATGGAAGATGAAACACCTACGAAAGTAGGTGTTTCTTGTATATGTAAATTTAAAATACTATGTCGAATGCTTTATATTTTAGGACGAGTATGGTATAATTATTAAAATACAAGAAGCGTTGACTTCAGTCTATGTGTATTGGGCTACATACAAAAAAGTTCTAATATCTTGGAGGCTATGGAATTGTACAGAATGGAAAAAATAATTCTTAAAGGAGAGGGATATAATGGGGGAAAAAACAATTCTTAAGAAAGAGAAAATGCCTAAAAAGCACATTAGCTTATTTAAAG
>CALKRZ010000170.1 GCA_937989765.1 uncultured Clostridia bacterium
GTTGGGATATGCGTAATACGAACGGCAGAATCAGTTTTATTGATGTGCTGACCTCCTGCTCCACTAGCACGATAGGTATCAATCCGAAGATCTTCATCGTTGATGTCAATATCAATATCATCATCTATATCGGGCATCACATCACAGGATGAAAAAGAGGTATGTCTTCTACCTGAGGAATCAAAAGGAGAAATACGTACCAATCGATGTACCCCTCGTTCTGCTTTCAAGTACCCAAAAGCATTGAGCCCATTAATCTGAATGGTAACGGACTTTACACCTGCTTCTTCTCCTGCAAGATAGTCTAAAGTTTCTACTGTATATCCTTTTTTTTCAGCCCATCGAGTATACATACGAAGGAGCATGCTTACCCAGTCACAAGATTCTGTTCCTCCTGCTCCTGCATGCAGTGTAAGGATCGCATTTGTCCTATCATATTCGCCATCTAATAGCGTAGCCACTCTCAACTCTTCATAATGCTGGATAAATCTTTTAACCCCTTCTTTTACTTCTGAAATGAGGCTTTCATCCTGCTCTTCTGTGCCCATTTCGATGAGCGTCAGGGTATCTTCATATTCTAGCACTAAAGTCTCATATTCTTCAATCTTATTTTTAATTCCTTTGATCTGCTGAAGAATTTTCTGAGAGTTGTCTAGATCATTCCAAAAATCAGGGTCTGCCGACTGGTGTTCTAGCTGCTCCACTTCTTCTTTCATCTTAGCGATGTCAAAGTGAAGCCCCCATTTCTTCTAATTTATTTGTATAGCTTACTAGCTCTAATTTTAGCTGTTCAAACGCTAACACATTTCTCACTCCTAATTTTTATGCATTTCTACCACAGCAATGCTTATACTTTTTACCACTGCCACAGGTACAGGGTTCATTACGTCCTACTTTTTCTTCTTTTCTCCGTACTGGCTGCTTGGGCCCTGCATCATCGCCACGATTGGTGGAAATAGGTTCTGCTACCTGCTCACGCTCTGGTTTGTAAGCAACCTGTACATGATATAACGCTCTCACGATATCTAGTTGGATATTCTCTGTCATTTCCTCAAACATATCATATCCCAAAAATTTATATTCAACCAAAGGATCTCTTTGTCCATACGCTCGGAGTCCGATTCCTTGACGCATTTGATCCATATTATCAATATGATCCATCCATTTTTGATCAATCACCCGTAAAAGAATCACTCGCTCAATTTCCCGCATGGGTTCTACACCCACACCATTTTCTTTGGCTTCATACAGCTCTATGGCTTGATTTTTCAGTCTTTCTTTCAATAAATCCTTGGTAAGATTTTCTCGATCTTCCTCTGATAACACGACACCATGGATCGGGATGATAGAACCTAAATACTCCCTAAGACCTGAAATATCCCACTCATCTGGATATTGACTTTCTCCCGTATACATATCTACAGACTTTTCAACAATATCCTGAATCATCTTTTGAATACTTTCTCTAAAATCTTCTCCTTCCAACACTTTTCGTCGTTCTCCATATATGATCTCTCTTTGTTCATTCATAACCCGGTCATATTCTAACAGATGTTTACGAATAGAGAAGTTATTACCTTCTACCTTTTTCTGCGCATTTTCTATTGCCTTAGACAACATGCTATGTTCTATCGGTTCATCTTCAGGCATTCCCATCGCGTCTACTACCTTCATGATTTTTTCTGATCCAAAAAGTCGCATCAAATCATCTTCTAATGAAATGTAGAAACGGGATTCGCCTGGATCTCCTTGACGACCGGCACGCCCTCTCAGCTGATTATCGATTCGCCTAGATTCATGACGCTCTGTACCGATAATCTTTAAGCCTCCGAGTTCTTGTACCCCATCTCCAAGCTTGATGTCTGTACCACGACCAGCCATATTGGTAGCAATTGTAACTGCACCTTTTTGCCCTGCTTTTTCTATGATTTCTGCTTCTTTTTCATGGTATTTAGCATTTAATACCTGATGCTTAATACCTCGCTTTTTCAAAATTTTGCTGAGTTCTTCTGAACTATCGATAGTAATCGTGCCCACTAACACTGGTTGCCCTTTTTCGTAACATTTTTGTATTTCATCTACCACAGCATTTAGTTTTCCTGTTTTGGTGCGATATACTCCATCTGCCTGGTCTTGGCGAAGTATGGGCATATTGGTAGGAATAGTGACTACATCCATACCATAAATTTGTCTGAATTCTTCTTCTTCTGTGAGTGCTGTACCTGTCATACCTGACTTTTTACTATATTTGTTAAAGAAGTTTTGGAAGGTAATCGTAGCTAGGGTTTTACTTTCCCTATTGACCTCCACGCCTTCTTTTGCTTCTATGGCTTGATGAAGTCCATCAGAATAGCGGCGTCCTGGCATAAGACGTCCTGTAAATTCATCTACGATGACAATCTCTCCATCTGGATTGACTACATAATCCTTATCTAGATACATCGTATTGTGGGCCTTTAATGCAATGTTAATATGATGTTGTATCTCCATATGATCTGGGTCTGCCAGATTATCCAGACTAAAAAACTGTTCTGCTTTTTTTACACCATCTTCTGTCAAGTTTACCGTCTTGGCCTTTTCATCCACTACAAAGTCGCCTTCTTCTTCAATTTCTGTCCGCATCAATGCTGTCATGGCACTTTCATCAGTGAGTACTCGTCCTTTTTTGAGTCTCCTCACGAAAATATCAGCGATCTTATAAAGCTGTGTAGATTTGCCACTGCTTCCTGAGATAATCAGTGGTGTTCTTGCCTCATCCACCAATACAGAGTCTACCTCATCAATAATAGCATAGTTCAAATCTCTTTGTACCATTTCTTCCTTATACACTACCATATTATCTCGCAAATAATCAAAACCTAATTCATTATTCGTGGCATAGGTAATATCACAATTATATGCTTTTCTTCTTTCTTCTCCCTCCATATCATGGAGAATCACTCCTACGGAAAGCCCTAAAAACTCATGAATTTTCCCCATCCATTCTGCATCCCGTCGTGCTAGATAATCATTTACTGTAACGATGTGTAATCCTTTACCTTCCAAGGCATTTAAATAAGCAGGCAGCGTTGACACTAGGGTTTTACCTTCCCCAGTTTTCATCTCTGAAATACGGCCTTGGTGGAGAATGATGCCCCCTATAAGCTGCACTCTAAAGTGACGCATGTTCAGCACTCTTTTGCCTGCTTCTCGGACAACTGCATACGCTTCTGGCAAAATATCATCTAATGTTTGCCCTTCTGCTAATCTTTGTTTGAATTCATCCGTTTTACCACGGAGCTGTTCATCAGACAACACCTGCATTTTAGGTTCTAATTCTTCGATATCATCCACTATGGACTGAATCCTTTTTATTTCTTTCTCACTGTAACTACCAAATATTTTCTCTATAAAATTTTTCATTTGTCCACCTTCTTACTATATAATATGACAATCTTTTATGTACTACCTTGACTCCTTCTATAGTGTATCAAAAGTATATACCTATGGCAACACTAATCATTATATTATGCATAATTGTAAATTACTCTATCCTAATAATTTTACCACTTGTCGCAATCATATTCACTAAAGAACAAATCCTTTTGACAATACTAAAAAGCTTCTCTGCATAGGATCAGCAGAGAAGCTTTTTTACTATTCGTCTCCGAAAGAAATACCAATATTTTTTGCAATACGAACCAATTCACCCTTTGGATCTACACTTTTGTTACTGCCGATGACCTCTTCAAGACTTACACTGGACATATGTCCATCTCTTATACATACCATATTGCCAAATTTTCCTTCTGCAATCATATCCGCTGCCTCTGCACCGTATCTTGTAGAAAGGATTCGATCATAAGGTGTTGTATCTCCACCTCTTTGTACATGTCCCAGTACAACACTTCTGACTTCATGATTTTTAATTACTTTTTCCAAATCATTCGCCAGTTTGTTCGCGATTCCTCCAAGACGGATTGGGTCTGGACTATCTTCTACAATCTTGTTTACAACTACTTCGCCACCTTTTTCTGTCGCGCCTTCTGCCACTACGATGATGGTAAATGGTTGTCCATGTTCATCTCGCTCTTTCACTCTTTTTACAATGCTGTCTACGTTATAAGGAATTTCAGGTATCAGAATTACATCTGCAGATCCTGCGATCCCTGCATGAAGAGCAATAAATCCTGCATTTCTTCCCATAGCTTCTACTACCATAACTCTGTGATGAGATTCGGCAGTCGTATGTATTCTACCCAACAGTTCTGTTACTATACTCACAGCCGTGTCAAAACCAAAGGTAATATCCGTAGCCCCTAAATCATTATCAATTGTTTTTGGAACACCGATTACTTTTACACCTTTTCTAGCAAAATCTCTTGCACTAGTTAATGTACCATCCCCACCTAATACCACAAGGACATCTACACCTTCATTTTTCAAGTTTTCTACTGCTACATCAGAAACATCTTTCTTAACTGTTTTTCCATCTTCTTCTACCAAATACTCAAATAAGTTGTCTTTGTTAGAACTGTATAAGATGGTTCCACCCTTATGAAGAATACCTGAAACTGAATCCAACGTCAAAGGCATAAAATCATTATTGTACAACCCTCTGTATCCAAATTTATAGCCGATGACCTCATATCCGTATTTTAAAATAGCGGTACGGGTAATGGCACGGATTACTGCATTCAAGCCAGGAGCGTCGCCTCCTCCTGTCAAAATACCAATCTTTTTAATTTTGTTTTCCATTTGGTAATCCCTCCATCTTGATATTCTAAGTTTTATTATACACAGTGCAAAAAAATTTACTATTTACCTTTTGAAAGATATAGTATACCCTATTCTTTCCATATTAATACCGTTCACTGAATTGTAGAAGCCTATTCTACATTGTAGAAACCTCTTCTGAATGTTGACATTACTATACACCATTTTACAAAAGATGTCGCCACATGTCAATGCTGTCTACCAAAATAAATAAAATCTTTTATAGAATCTAAAATTGCTTATACACATATATACCATAAAACAGAAAAGAAGCCCTCCTATAATGTAGTGGGCTTCCTACTTATGACCGAGCATATGACTCTCTTTTTTTCTACGCTCTTTCTCTGAGATCTATTCACTGTTTAGCTTTGCGTACGAGGTTTAGTCGGATCACAATCTGGCTTTTTGACATCGGATCCCATAGAAAGCTTAATAAGATAATAACATTCTTCTCTAGCCATATGATCCAAAAGCAGGGCATATAGCGTACCCAATACTTCATTACATCCTACCATCTTCTCCAATACCCTTAAGAAAGTAGTAAACTCTGTGATTTCTTTTTCGACCTGTTTATTAAAACGCTTGAGGGCTGAAAACTGCTGTACATTGGTACGGAGATACCCCAACAATTCAAAAGCCTTAATAAAATAATTCTCAAAATTATTTACAAATTCTTTGCTTTTTTCTTCTAACATCTTCTCTACCATATCTAGACTGCCTGCTATGGCCGCTGCATGCCCAGCTGCATCAGGAAGCCAGAGCATATGATGCTGTAGAGGATGAACGATAGGTGCTTCTCCTCTGATGAGACAGCCTAGCACACGTATGTACTCCTCTACTTCATTCACCATATGATTGAGAAATGTAGGGGGTAGTTCTATCATAATATCGGCTATCAGATGCTTTTTGATCAAATGTAGTTTAAATGCGCGTATTTCTTGAGCCAATTGATACGCTCTTTCTGTAAAGGGTCGGAGTTCTTCATCTGTTAAACCCATCCTTGCTTTTTGCAGCATTTGGTCAAAGATACCAATAAAATATTGGGCTTTTTGTATTTCTTCCGTCTCTTTTGGAGATAGGGCATTAAAAATAAATCGACTATGGTCTCCTAAAATCTGTAGCCAAAAACGATGTTCAAAAAGTGTCAATTCCTTGATAGAAATTTCTTTCACAGGGACTTGTTCCACTATCCACATCTCCTTACTTTTATTTTGTTCCACTCTATAGATATGCTGAAAAATCATCAATCATCCCAAAATTTGCACTAAAAAACTCCTGCAGCATGTGCAGGAGTTTTTTCATTCTTTAAAATTCTGGTTCAATCAAACCGTATGTGCCGTTGTGGCGTTTGTATACTACATTCACTTCATCTGTATCTCCATTACGAAATACAAAGAAGTTATGACCAATTAGATCCATTTCCAGTGCTGCTTCTTCTGCATCCATTGGTTTGATGGCAAATCGTTTTGTTCTTTCTATCCGTAAAGAAGGTTCTTTTTGCTCATCTTCTGTTTTAAATAAAATGCCAGAAACAAATTCTTCTTTGAAGGGGCTATCATGACGATGACGATCCCTCAATTTATTTTTAAACTTTAATATTTGTTTTTCTAGGATATCTACGACTTCATCGATACAAGCATACATATCCCGATCTTCTACTTCGGCTCGTAAAATTGTACCTTTAATAGGAATCGTTATTTCTATGATATGTCTCAATTTTTCTACACTTAAGGTAATATGAACTTCCGTATCGGGTACAAAAAACTTTTCCACCTTACTGAGTTTTTCCATGATTTTTGTTTCTAACGCGTTGGTCACCTGAATGTTTTTTCCATTAATGATATAGCGCATATCTGTCAACCCCTTCCAACACTTTCTGCTCTATGGCAGATATTCTTTCGTACTACTCCAAAAATTTTCTTTTGGGTATACTATTAGTATTCTACAATATATCTCAAAATCCTTTTTTTTAAAAAAAAA
>CALKRZ010000171.1 GCA_937989765.1 uncultured Clostridia bacterium
TATTATAGGAACAAAGTGAAGTAGGAAATACACGGCGAATAGTGGATTCATAAGTAGTATATGAAAAGAGGATATAATGTGTGAATGCATCAGAAACTTTATAGGAAAGATTTTATCTAGTGCATCAATCCACAATACCCACAGAGTTATCCACAGAATCTGTGGACAACCTTTGGGATAAATAAGGCAATGTAAAGAAAATAACGAGTCGAAGATACCTTATTCTATGTGGGTGAAGTAGGATTTGTAGGCTCATCGGTGTCTAAGTTTAATAATTCGGTAGTAAAGGTTTCGAGATTCATAAATGAGGTATCCGAGTCTTTGGCGAGCGTATCCTCTTTGATTTCATCAGGAATAGGCTGTATAGGCTCATGAGGTAGTTTTCTAAAAAACATAGAATCCTCCTTTCTATAAATTTGCCTTATCCTACTATGTCCACAAGTGCTATAGATTTATGCATATCCTATAGACACAGTATAGTTTTAACTCAATAAATAAAAAGCAATCAGTAGATTGGAGCTCCTTCCTCTATGTTTTTTTCTTAAAAGTGATATACTAAAACAAAAAGCAAAGGAGAGTCTATATGGAATCAGTTACAGTCATTATCATGGAAAAAGATAAAGAGACAGGTTTTTTGGAGAAAGAAATAGGAAGCTTTACAGTGGAAGAGCATGGGGAATTGATTGAGAGGATCTACATGACGACAGAAGAAGGAAAGCAGATCGTTCATATGATCGTAACCACCAGTCGAGATGTAGAAGATGAGGAGTTTGCATCCATCCTAGATAGCTATGATGGGGAAGCCATGGAACAAGTGATCTTATCGATAGAAGAAGTAGAGGATACATACAATCCTACATGGGAAGTCACCTTCCCCTATGTAGATAGCCAAGATGGAATGGAAGAACGGATGCAGCGCATCCTAAATGCTCATTATGGAGAACTGCGAAGGATTGATGAGGAGCTACAAAAATAGTAAAAAATAAAAAGCTGCGGGATCTTCCGCAGCTTTTTATCTTTTAGGATCTAAAAAAATATTTGCCTTACCACATACTTTTTCTGAGATCCATCTTTTATTGAGCTAGTTCATCTTCGGTGGGGGAGGTTTTGATTTTTGTACTGCTAAATCGACCACATTTATCCCCCCAACGGGCAACCAAAGCGCTGTCTCTATGGAATTCTACTACTTCGCATATATTTGGGCAGTGGCTACATTCAAAGCTTTTCACAGTATAGTCACTGACGGCGGCATCGAATCCAGTAAAGTGAGTGCAGTTGGTTTTTCGCACAGCTTCTTTGGCTAAGAGACAGGCGCCTACTGCGCCCATGACAGCAGCATGGGGAGGGATAATGATATCACATCCCAATAATTTTTCGAAAGCCTGCTTGATCCCTACATTGGCAGCCACACCACCTTGAAATAAGATGGGTGATTTTAGTTCTTTGCCTTTTCCTAGATTACTTAGAAAATTTCGGGCGAGCGCCTCGCATAAGCCTCCTATGATATCCTCGCGATGATGTCCAAGTTGTTGTTTATGGATCATATCTGACTCTGCAAATACAGCACAGCGACCTGCTATTCGAACAGGGGTTGTAGACTGTAGTGCAAGTGCTCCAAATTCTTCTATGGGAATGCCGATCCGCTCTGCTTGGCGATCCAAAAAAGATCCTGTACCTGCGGCACAAACGGTATTCATAGCAAAATCATAGATGATTTGATTGCGGAGAAGGATGAGTTTTGAATCTTGCCCTCCAATTTCGATGATCGTTTGTACATCGGGTACAAAATGAAGGGCAGCGATACCATGAGCGGTAATTTCATTTTTGACGATATCTGCGCCAAGGAGGGTAGCCGCCAATTGTCTGCCGCTGCCAGTTACACCCACACCTACGACTTCAACAGTATCTGCAAGTCGTTCTTTCAGTATTATAAACCCTTGTTTTAGAACTTGTATGGGGTTTCCTTGAGTTCTAAGGTAAAGGCTCTCTAGCACCATGTCTTCTTCATCCATAGCCACAATATTCGTACTGACAGAGCCTACATCAATTCCTAGATAACATTTTTTCATCTTGTGCATATTCCCTCCGTTTCCACAGCAAATCCACAAAAGCTTCTAGTCTTGTCACATACCCAGCTTCTCCTGTCATTTCATCTAATACCAGTTTAAGTATAGGAATATTCTTATCTTTTTCTACTGTAGGTAGGATGCTTTGAGCTACAATTTCTGGCATGCACGTGAAAGGAAGTAGATGGACGACCCCATCAAATCCTTTTTCTCCAAATAATACGGTGTCGCCCACGGTATGTCGGCAGTGTCCGCCGATATCCATCTCAATATAGGGATGCGCGGCTCTATGTACATTTTTTTTATTAGAATGCATAAAAGGAAGAAAATCTAACTGTTCTCGTACAAATTTACCGGTGGTAACAGAGCGATGTACATCAACCCCCATATTGCCTAGTTTTTTTACGAGTTCAAAGTTAATGAAAGGCTCTACGACTGTATAAATTTCCCCTACGATTCCTATTTGTAAGACTTCCTTTGTAGGATTGATCTCTATTTTTTGTATTTTTTTCTTATAAGTATCTATAAGAGAGTAGGTTTCTTTATAGCCATGCGTAGTCCGAATTTCTTTTTCAAAGGAAGCTTGTAGGATATCTACAGAGCCTGCATGTATTTCACGAGGTCGAGCATGGATCATAAGCTCTTCTAACTCATCCAGTCTAAATACGAGTTGAATTCCCTTTATAAAAAGAGCAATAAGCGCGAAGGAATGAGTGGTATTGGCAACTTCACATAATTGCTTAAAAAACTTTCGGATTTTTTGAGGGGTATTCAGAGATTCTACACAAATCATTTCTATATCATACCCTAAATCCTTCAAGATATCTTTTTGCAAAGTATTATAAAATCCAATACGGCAGACATCACATCCACCCCACATAAAAAGCGTATCCGCGCCCTTTTCTATACTTTCTATATAATTACCCACTGTAAGTTTGAAAGGTACGCACATTAATTCGGGAGCGTACTGAGTTCCGAGGGCAAGCGTTTTTTTACTGCAGGGTGGGGGTGTGACTACCTCTACCTGAAGATCTTCAAATACCGCCTTTAAGGCAATATATAGATTACCCATGTGAGGAAATGTGATTTTCATCCGAATCCCTCCATTTCAGCATATCAATAAAAGCTTCTATTCGAGTATTTATACCTGCCTCTCCTGTATGCTCGTCCAAGGTGATCAGCATAAAAGGAAGGGTGGTATCGCGACGAATGATCTTTTCCACCAAATGAGCCACGACAGAGTCCACACCGCAGCCAAAGGTAGATATATAGATAACACCATCTACGGATTTTGTATCCTTCAAATAGAGTACAGTACCGATCAATTTTTTGGCAAAACTCCAATAGAGCTGCCCATCAAAATTTTGGGCATAATGAGAGATTACAGGCTTTGGCAACATTTCAGGGGTAAGTATACTCGTATCACAGGCTTCTAGCTTTTGTAAGAGATCCATATTGAGATAGGAGTCATATAGCGTATAGGGATGCCCCAAAACCATGATCTTTTTTCTTTTAAAGGGAGGAAACAACTGCTTTTTGAGAATCATTTTATGCTCTTTATAGGCTATATAGGCAGTCTGAAAGGCAGTAGTAATTAGATCTCTGTCTTCGGTTAAAAAATTGCCGGCAGCAAATACAGCATTTTTTAAATCTCTATTGGATTTTATACAGTCTATAGTGATATCAATCAAAGTAGGCAGGTCTTTGATAGAATGCCGCACCATTTCGGGAAGGCCGCAAAACTTGGGGCATATGTACTCGCCTTTGCAGATACTGCGAAGTCTAGGAACAAAAATATAATCAACTTTGTCACGAAGGTCCACCACATGACCGTGAAATAGTTTGACGGGTATACAGGCTTCATCGACCGTATGTTGTACCCCGGATTCTACTATTTGCTTATTTGTTCTAGACGAAATAACGACTTCTGCACCCAATAATTCAAAAAAAGTGATCCACAGAGGATAAAACTCATAATATAGAAGTGCTCTGGGGATGCCGATTTTTATGGACATGATACACCTCCTAAAAGGCAACGGAAAGAAAAATTATATATTTCCCTTACCACATACTTTTTTTATCCGATGTCTAAACATACTTTTGTATTATGTACAGGATGAGGGAAGTTATACCTCGAAAACTATTTCTAAACTGTGTATAAAAATAAAGCAGACTACAAATATTGATGTAAAGGAGGTTAGTATAGTGACAGTTGGTTCAAAGATAAAACAAACCTTGGCTAGCCTAAAGGGTGCAAACAGCACGCTGCAAATCTATGCAGCACAATCTCAAGATGTAGAAACACAGGATGTGTATCATGCGGCACTAGATATGACCAGTGAAGTGATTCAAGATTTGGAAATAAGGCTGCAGACAGTAGAATATGAAGAACCCCAATATAAAGGATATTAAGTGAGGGTATGCTATGAGAGAATGGATAGAAATCTTATTACGTTCCATCGGACTATTTATACTTACATTTGCCTTGATTCGATTGTTAGGCAAAAGACAACTACTTAGAATGACTCCCTTTCACTTTGTTACCTATACAGCGATGGGAATCCTAGCTATCTTTATGGCAGTAGGTTTGATTAAAAATCTGATCTTTGGTTTTCTGACTTTAGGTACTTGGTTTGTTCTGATCATCGCGGTAGACTATCTTGCCGTAAAGAGTAAGCAGTTTCATGACTTTTTTCATGGGAGAGAGATGGTGCTCATACAGCATGGGAAGATTATGGAAGAAAGTCTCAATAAACAAAGACTGACAGCAGAAGAATTACTAAGAGAGCTTCGCTCCAAAAATGCATTCAATCTGGCAGATGTAGAATTTGCTGTGATGGAAGCAACAGGAGAAATCAATATACTCCTAAAAGCGGATAAGAAACCAGTTACGCCCTATGATCTGGGCAATAAAGTAGCCCCTCAATCAGAACCACAGACCGTCATATTAGATGGAAATATCGTAGATGAGGCACTTCGAAATATAGGGCTGAGTAGAGGCTGGCTTACAGCTCAGCTTGAGGGTATGGGCTTGTCCCTAGATAATATATTTGTAGGTCAAGTAGATTCTTCGGGGGATCTATATGTAGATGTCTTTGGAGACAATATCGATCTTCCGAAGCCCAAAGTAAAAGAACTTTTATATGCGACATTGCAAAAAGCCCAGTCCGATCTAACGACCTTTGCGCTAGATACAGAAAATGAAACAGCCAAAGAAGTATATGGTAAAGACGCCCAAAAACTGGATGAAGTCATAAAACTTTTAGAACCATACTTAACTAGATAGAAGGTGATAACGTGTCAAGTAAAAAAAATAAAAAATTAACCCCCACACAGCAGCAGTATCAAAATTTTGCTAAGGCTAGAGAACCACAGCGACCTGTACTGAAAAATTGTATTCGGGCATTTGTGGCAGGAGGAACGATCTGCACCATAGGTCAGGCATTACAGATGATGTTTATTCGATATTTTAACTTTACAGAAACCACAGCAGGCAATCCCACAGTAGCAGTTTTGATTATTGTTGCTGTGCTTTTGACAGGATTTGGGGTCTATGATCATATCGCACAGTGGGCAGGGGCAGGGACTGCAGTACCCGTAACAGGCTTTGCCAACTCCGTAGCTTCAGCAGCTATCGAACATCGAAGTGAAGGATTTGTACTTGGCGTGGGAGGCAATATGTTTAAGTTGGCAGGGTCTGTCATTGCGTACGGCGTTTTTTCTGCATTCGTAGTGGCTATTATAAAAATAGGCATCAAAGCGTTAGGGGGTATGTAAATGCAGCAAGGATATCAAACATGGGTATTTGAAAACAAACCAGTCATCATAGCATCTGCTGCGGTAGGAGGTCCCTTTGAAGCAGCGGGTGCTTTGGCAGAAGACTTTGATATATTGCATCAAGATCTATGGTTAGGACAAAAAAGCTATGAAAAAGCGGAAAAAAAGATGCTAGAGCAGGCTTGTGAAAAGGCGATTGATAAAGCAGGGCTTAAAAAAGAAGATGTGAATTTTTTCTTGAGTGGAGATCTGATGAATCAGGTGATATCTAGTAGCTTTACGGCTAGAACATTAGGGTGTCCATACCTAGGTATTTTTGGTGCCTGCTCCAGTTCTATGGAGGGACTCGCTTTGGCATCACTACTAGTGAACAGTAAAGCGGCCAAAAATGCTTTGGCAGGGAGTTCTAGTCATAATGCTACGGTAGAAAAACAGTTTCGGTACCCGACAGAATACGGTTCTCAAAAACCCCCTACAGCGCAGTGGACAGTCACAGGCGCTGGTGCAGGGTTAATAGCACAAGAAGGAGAGGGACCGAGGGTCGTGGCGGCTACGATCGGACGAGTAGTAGATATGGGACTTTCTGATCCATACAATATGGGAGCCGCTATGGCACCAGCAGCAGTGGATACCATAGAAGCACACTTCCGAGATCTTAGTATAGATCCTAGTCAGTATGATCTGATCGCCACGGGAGACTTGGGACGGGTAGGGCATAGAATCGCAGGGGATTTGCTCTTTGAACATGGATTTCATATTCCCAAAGAGATTTTGACAGACTGCGGACTCCTCATCTATAAAGAGGATCAGCCAGTCATTGCAGGAGGAAGCGGCTGTGGGTGTGCGGCTACCGTTACTTATGGACATCTACTAAATAGAATGCGAAAGGGAGAATTAAAACGGATCTTAGTCATCGGCACAGGCGCGCTCTTATCTCCGCTTTCCTATCAGCAAAAAGAGAGTATACCCTGTGTGGCACATGCAGTAGCCATAGAAATGATCTAAGGAGGCGTAAGATGGAAAAATTCATATTGGCTTTTTTGGTGGGCGGCGGTATTTGTGTCATAGGACAGTTGATGATGGATGTAGGCAGACTTACTCCAGCACATACCATGTGTACATTGGTGGTAACAGGCGCTATTTTAGGAGGTCTAGGACTATATGAGCCTCTCATCAAATTTGCGGGAGCAGGTGCTACCGTTCCGATCAGTAGCTTTGGTAATTCTTTAGTAAAAGGCGCTTTGGGAGAAGCAGAAAAAAACGGGATCGTAGGAGTACTAACTGGAATCTTTGAGGTGACCAGTGCGGGTATCTCGGCAGCGATTATATTTGGATTTATAGGTGCTTTGGTATTTAAACCAAAGGGGTAAGATCAATAGTAGTATTCGAAGTGACTTAAAATCTAGTGTACTTATAGAAGGCGGTATATGTGTAGACTGCCTTCTATGTGTAGAGGTATAGACTGAAGCACAATTTTCCGACTGACCAACTGACCAATTGTCCACTAAACTATGTGAATGGAAGTAAGCTATCCGGTATTAGTTTTTAGATTGACAGATAGGATGATACATGATATCATTACATTCCTGTCCTAAGGGATAGAAAAACGAGCACAATATAAAAGCACGAACATATGGTAAAAACTTCCTTGAAACATAATATTGACATAAATGGACAAGGATGATACAATAAGATTCTATTGCCGAACAACAAGCAATTTTAAAAAAAGTTGTAGCGAAATAGTGATTGACACACAAGTAGATACATGGTAAGATACTTCTTGTCGGCAAAAATCGACACTCTGAACTTTGAAAACTAAACAGTGTATAATACCTTTAACAAGGTAAACAACCAAACCTAAAAATCAACTTACAGTTGATAACGGAAACAAAATAGCTTTTAACCTTAGGGTAAAGAAGCTGAAACTGCTAGACAGTTTCAAATTAGCCAGTTACAAACAACTGACTAGATCAAAAAATCATAAGAAACTCGTCCTACTT
>CALKRZ010000172.1 GCA_937989765.1 uncultured Clostridia bacterium
GAGAAACCAGAAGTATGGGACACTTTATATGAATATTTGAAGAAGTAGGGACACGAGCCAGTGTCCCTACTTCTCGTGGATTTATAAGAAAACAAGATATACACAAAGAATTAAATAGAATACTTAGTAAACAAGTAGAAATAGCTTGAATCTGTGAAAATAATGTATTATAATCAAATGCAGGATAGGCTATATGTCGAAATAATACATAAGTTTTTTGTGAGGGGGGACCAGTATGACTCAGTATGAAGTTGAAAGATTTGAAGAATTTTTGTCGGAGTCTTTTAGCGAAGAAATACGATCTAGAGAAGTAAGGTTGTCTACTGAACAAATAGAATATATGAAAAAAATATATCCAGGTGCTACGGTTCAAGAAATGGTGGATAATGAATGTGGTGATGGAAAGTTTTGGTTTGAAGTAAAGCTTATGAATGGGTAAGAAACGCAGAATTATGTTCTTTGCGATGCCTTAGTCAATGGAAGAGGGAGAGAAATAATGAAGCATAAAGCAGTTGTTCTTGGCGCCAATTATTATATAGGACTTAGTGTAATTCGCTGTCTGGGGATTCATGGCATACCAGTGGTTGCAGTCGATTACGCCAGAGAAGGCACTTATGGGATTCATTCTAAGTACTGCACAGAAGCATTGATCGGGCCTCATTATAAAGAAGACCCCTTGGGTCTTCTTTATTTCTTGATAGAATATGCCAAAAAACAAAGTAGTCCACCTGTTTTATTTCCTTGTGCAGACCCTTATGTAGAATTTGTGGACAAACATTTGTTAGCACTGCGGGAGCACTTTTTGATCTCACAAACAGAACAGGGCTTGTATACGAAAACCATGAATAAGGGAACGCTCCATGATCTGGCGATAGAGCATCAGGTAGCAGTACCAGAAACCTTAGCAACGCATGAGGAAGATATACTAGAAAAAGTAGACAAGTTTATAAAATACCCTTGTCTCGTAAAACCTGTGGATTCTCATGCCTTTGTATCAAAATTTAGAAAAAAACTCTTTAAAGTATATAATAAAGAAGAATTAACTGCCGCTATTGAAAAAGCTACACAAGCGAATATTGAAGTGGTGATCCAGAGAATCATCCCAGGTTTTGATGATCATATGTATACCTTTGATGCGTATCTCAATCAAGAGGCAAAGGTAACGCACTGGGTAACTTGTCAAAAATTAAGACAGTATCCCATTAACTTTGGTGCTTCCGTATATACCCGTCAAAAACATGTGCCAACGCTTTATGAAATAGGAGCCAAGTTCCTGGAAGGGATTAAATTCAAGGGATTTGCAGAAATAGAATTTAAAAAAGATGAGAAAACAGGCAAGTTTTATATGATAGAAGTGAATGTGCGTACGACGAATTTAAACTGCTTATTACATAAAGTGGGTGTCAATATGCCGTATGCAGCGTATCAAGAATTGACAGGCACACCGATAGAACCAAAAGCAGTCACCCATGATACCAATAGAGCTTTTTGGTATGCCTATGAAGATCTATTAGCGATTCGAGATTATAAAAGAACGAAGCAGGTAACTTTGCTTGGCGTACTGGGTACTTTCTTTAGACCCAAAGCCTATGCGATATGGGACTGGACTGATCCAAAACCTGCACTGGCATTTTTTCACAAGATCATGGGACAAGCCATAAAGAAAGCGTCCAATAGGTAGATATATGCCGCTACAAGGGAGAGATATAAATGATTAGTTTATTTGAGTTACTCAAAGCCATTCCTATTATTGAAATGTGGAATGAAGAAGATATCACGGTCAAAGGAATTGCGTATAATTCTAAAAATGTCATCCCAGGAGATATTTTTGTCTGTATAAAAGGCTATAAAACCGATGGTCATGCTTATATAGTAGGCGCAGTCGCAAATGGCGCAGTCGCAATGATTGTGGAAGATTTCCAAGAGGGATGGGATATACCACAAATCCGTGTAGCCAATAGTAGACAAGCCTTGGCTGCACTTAGCGATACATTTTATGGGAATCCCTCCAAAGGGCTCAAGACGATTGGGATCACGGGAACCAATGGAAAAACGACGACTTGCTTTATGGCGAATGCAATCTTAGAAGAACATGGGCTTAAAACGGGCTTGATCGGAACGGTAAAGGTGAAGATTGGGGATCAAGAGGAGCCGTCTCAATTGACGACCCCAGAATCTTTAGATCTACATGGATACTTTGCTTTGATGAAGGCGCAAAATGTGTCCCATGTAAGCATGGAGGTTTCCTCTTCTGCCTTAGAACTGCATAGAGTGGGTAATGTAGATTTTGATATTGTCAGTTTTAATAATATTAGTAGAGAACATATTGATCTACACGGATCATTTGAAAAATATTTTGAAAGTAAGGCGAGTTTGATTAGAAATGCAGGGCCGAATCAATGGGCTATTTTAAATTTGGACTGTCCTTATTCGGCATCTTTGGTGCATGAAACAAAGGCAAAGGTTTTAACCTTTGGGATCGACCGTAAGGATGGAGATATAGGGTGTCGTCACTTAGATTTATCTACAGGTAGAGCAAAATTTATCGTAGAGATAAGAAAATCCTTTACAGTAGAAGGCATTACCTATCAGCCAGGGGAGTTTGCGATAGAACTCTTTACGCCAGGTTATCATTCTGTATATAATGCCATGGTGGCGATCATGATCGGATTATTATGTGGTGTGCCTATTCCGGTTATTCAGAAGAGTCTTCGCAGTTTTATAGGGGTGGAACGGAGATTTGAAATTATTTTTGAAGATGACTTTAAGATCATTGATGATCATTTTGCCAATAGTGGAAATATTGATGTGACATTAGGCACGCTGCAGAGGATGAAGTATCATAGGCTTACGCTAGTATATGCGATTCGAGGCAGTAGAGGGCCTACGGTCAATAGAGAAAATGCAGAGACCATTGCAGCATGGGCATCAAAGCTTGGACTTACAGAAATCATTGCTACCATCAGCAGGTCTCATGTAACAGATAAAGATATCGTGCGATATGAGGAACTAGCAGTTTTTCAAAAGGTAATGGCAGCAGCAGGGATTAAAGTATATTTACATGAAGAATTGGCAGATGCCATAGGACATGGTCTTTCATCTGTGGAGGCAGGAGATGTGATGATTTTGGCTGGATGTCAAGGCATGGATTATGGAGCTAAGATCGCACTCGAGCAGGTCATGCATCTAAGACCTAATATGGACAAAACATTGTTATTTGGACCCTTAGAAAAAAGAGTGGCAGGAATGGAATAGAAGATGGGAGGTGAAGCATGAACGACAAGGTGATCGGGATTATTGGTGGTATGGGGCCTGAAGCGACAGCAAGTTTTTATATGAAGATCGTGAAGAGGACGAAAGTGAAAAAAGATCAAGAGCATTTCCGTGTCATCATAGATAGTAATGCCAAGATTCCAGATCGTACAGAAGCTATTTTGGGCATGGGTGAAAGTCCTGTGGAAGCTATGGTTGCAACCGCCAAAAACCTAGAACGATTGGGCGTAGATGTAGGATGCATCCCTTGTATGACGGCTCACTATTTTATAGAAGATATTCAAAGCGATATATCTTATCCTATCTTGAATGCTTTTATCGAAGTGCGTAAATATATCGCGACTCGATATCCAGAGGTAAAGAAGATCGGGATACTGGCTACTTCAGGTACAATCAAAATGAAACTATTTGAAAAGTATTTAGATAAGATCCATATTATATATCCGAATACCAGTAGTCAAAAAGAAAAGGTAATGGAAGCCATCTATGGAGATGAGGGTATAAAGAGCGGCAATCTGGAGGGAGTCCCCCTTGAACTCTTAAAAGAAGCAGGTCAAGAGTTGATGGAAAGTGGTGCAGAGCTTTTGATCTTGGGATGCACAGAGATCGGATTGGCGCTTAAGCGAAATCATCTTCCTATACCTTTGATCGATCCTATGGAAGTAATGGCGAATGTATTGGTAAAAAGTGAGAAGTAGAGCAATGGACATAATAAAATACCCTCTAGTAGTATGAGCACATAGACTCATACTACTAGAGGGTATTTTATTATGTTTAGGCAACTTCAAGAAAATAACTGGTCAATCTGCTGGTCTATTTTGCGTCATACTGCGTCAGCAGAACCCGCTGTTAGCCCCACTAGCAGCGGAACCTGCTTCCTTGTCTGACACAAAATATCCTCAGCATTTTGCAAAGTTTTTTCTTTACGTTGCCTTATTTAAATTTATGCAGTAGTTTGATCACAAAATCCCGAGTAACATGATTGATATCAAACACAGGATTATATTCTACGAGATCTGCGGAACTAAGGAGCTTGTTTTCTATAAAATAATCAAAAATATATTCTGCTTGCGCTGTAGTGATGCCGCTTTCAACAGGGATACTCACGCCAGGGAGATATTTAGGATCGATCACATCTAAATCAAAACTCATATGGATTTTGCTTACGTTCTTTGTCAGATATTTCACTGCGTTTGTAAATTCAAGGTTAAATCCATTTTCTATAATATCCTTATAATAGACTACTTTGATTCCTAATTCTTCGATAAACATCTTTTCTCGATAATCAAAATTTCTAGCTCCAAATATGACGAT
>CALKRZ010000173.1 GCA_937989765.1 uncultured Clostridia bacterium
GCTGGACTTTTTAATCTGATCGGTAGTGAAGTGGATGATGCATATATAGCAAAAGTCAAAGCCCAATGCATCAATCCAGAACTGATCGAATCCGCAGCAGAGGATTTGAAGATCGTTTTTACGCCCATCCATGGGACAGGCAATAAGCCAGTACGGAGAGTACTGCAGGAAGTAGGCTTTAAAAATGTGTTTGTAGTACCCGAGCAGGAGATGCCAGATCCTGATTTTACGACTGTGGGCTATCCTAACCCAGAAGATCCTAAGGCATTTGCATTAGCCATCGACTTGGCCAAAGAAAAAAATGCCGATGTCATCATCGGTACAGATCCTGATGCAGACCGAGTAGGGGTTGTAGTAAAAAATGCCCAAGGAGAGTATGTAGTACTCAGTGGTAATATGACAGGGGTGCTGCTCACAGACTATATCCTATCTCAGAAGAAGCAAAAAGGAACCTTGCCTGAAAATGGTGCAGTGATCAAAACCATCGTAACGACAGAAATGACTAGAACCATTGCTACCCATTATGATATGGAACTGATTGAAGTTTTGACTGGATTTAAATATATCGGAGAAAAAATCAAAGAATTCGAACAAAGTGGAAGTAATACCTATCTATTTGGTTTTGAAGAGAGCTACGGCTATCTAGCGGGTACATATGCCAGAGACAAGGATGCCATCGTTGCGTCCATGCTAGTTTGTGAACTCGCAGCCTACTATAAATCCAAAGGGATATCCTTATATGAAGGATTACAAGCTTTATATGAAAAATATGGCTACTATAAAGAAACTTTACAATCCCTTACATTAAAAGGGATCGAAGGCATAGAAAAGATCAAATTAATAATAAAAACCCTACGCGAAAACCCACCCACTGAACTAGCAGGCATTAAAGTAGTAGAAAGTCGGGATTATCAGGCACAAAAAGGTCAAAACCTAACAACAGGAGAAAACTTTACAATCAACCTGCCCAAATCAGATGTACTATACTTCGTCATGGAGGATAAATCCTGGTTCTGTGTAAGACCATCCGGTACAGAACCTAAAGTGAAATTCTACTTTGGTGTTAAAGGAAACTCCCAAGAAGATGCAAACCATAAAGTCGCAGCATTATCTGAAGCAGTCATGAACAAAGTAAGCCAAATCTAATCTATAAAGAAGCTGATAGTTGGAAAGTATGTAGTGGGAAGGCAAATATATAAATCTGGAAACAACGGCAATAAAAGAGCGCGTCCAAAACTTCCAACTATACTTTCCCCTTACACAAGCGCGATTTTGCCGTTGTTGGAAGACTTATATATTTGCCTGACCACGGACCCTTTCTGACCACGGAAATTTTGCAACATCCAATAAAAAAAGCTGCGATAGCAGCTTTTTTTTCTTGTATAACTTTACCCTTCAAAACCTCGCTCTTTGATCACTTCCATATACCACTTTCCACTATCTTTTACAGTTCTTACTTGCGTAGCATAATCCATATGCGTAATGCCAAATCGCTTATCATAACCGCATGCCCATTCAAAATTATCCAAAAACGACCAAACAAAATAACCTTTTAGTGGAATACCATCCGCTACAGCCTTGTGAGCCATTTGGAAATGTTGTACTAAATACTCAGTTCGCTCTTTATCATGAATTTGGCCATCCTCACTCACTAGATCAGGGAAAGCGGCTCCATTTTCTGTAATATATAAATCAATAGCTCCATAATCTTTTTGAAAACGAGCCATGATATCATACAAGCCTTGGGGATATACTTCCCAGTCCATGGCCGTATATTGTCCTTCAGGACGAAGCCGTTCTACCCCTAATGGATCGTTACCTGCTTTAATGAGTCCTCGGAAATAATAGTTGATCCCTACAAAATCAATAGGACGGCTGATGATGTCCAGATCACCAGGCAGAAGGGTAGGCATGGGCAGCTTCATTTGGCATTCTACCCAATCCCATAGATTTTGGGGATACTGCTTTTTATAAATAGGGTCCAAAAACCAACTGTTGGTATAAGCATGCATCCGTTCAGAGGCAGCAAGATCCTCAGGTGCATCAGAAGCAGGGTATTGGGCAGAGACGCTGAGCGTGATCCCTATGGGCGCTGTAAGACCTTTTTGACGATATACACCGACTGCTTCTCCATGGGCTACCAGTACATTGTGGCCTACCACCAGTGCAGTAGAAAGATCTTGAATACCTGGGGCATGCTCCCCAGTAAAGTTACCCAGAAATGTAAATACCCAAGGTTCATTAAAGGTGATCCACTGATGTACTTTATCACCCAGACGATCAAATACGTAGGCTGCATAGTTTTTAAAATGCGCTATAGTCTCGCGGTTGGCCCATCCCCCTTGGTCTTGTAGGGTCTGAGGTAGATCCCAATGGTAGAGTGTAACTACGGGCTTGATATTGTGCGCTAAGAGTTCATCCACCAGATTGATATAAAATGCCATACCTGCTTCATTGGGTGCGCCAAATCCATCAGGGAAAATACGAGGCCAAGCAATAGAAAAACGGTACGCATCGACTCCGTATTGGGACAGCAGTGCTACATCCTCCTTGTATCGGTTGTAATGGTCGCAGGCTACATCCCCGGTATCTCCATTGACTACTTTGCCAGGAGTACGGCAAAAGGTATCCCAGATAGAAGGTTTTCGTCCATCTTGGTCATGCGCACCTTCGATTTGATAGCTGGCTGTTGCCACACCCCACACAAAGTCTTTTGGAAAATAATACTGATTCATATAATTCCTCCTTAGATACAATATGTAAACGTAATCTTATAACGTTATTGTAACTCGTCACAGAATAAAACTCAACATGATTATCATAAGTGTAAACTTAAGCCATAATATGGCAGATAGCCTAAACGAAAGGAGATATTTCAATTTGAATAGAGTTCGTGGAGCTCCTTTCTATGTACTAGAACGAAGCGAACTTCGGCAGCCGTTGTGGGTGATATGGCGATATCCATCAGATTACACGCAATAAAGATAATTCGTGTTCACTCAGGGTATCTATAGCCCTAGCGACTAGAACGCTATGAAAATGAAATATCTCCTTGAGTGAAAACTTCCAAGTAATGAATTAAACTTGCGCTTATGACACGATTATACATTTGTTGCAGTGCTCCATATGATATGATATACTTTGAACCATGGATATTCTGGCAAATAGCCGATTTTATAGATAGCATGTGGGTGCCTTTTTATAGGCAGAGATGGAACAAGTACGGGAGGTAAATATAATGTCAACACATTTTTTAATGGATATTGCGATCATTCTTATTTTTACGAAAGTATTGGGTTTGATCACCAAAAAATTTAGTATGCCCCAAGTACTGGGGGCACTGATTGCAGGGTTGATTTTGGGACCTGCTGGAGTTAATCTTTTGCATGAGACCCACTTCATTTCTTCTATGGCAGAATTAGGAGTTATTATCCTCATGTTTTCAGCTGGATTAGAAACAGATCTACATGAACTGAAAAAGTGTGGAAAAGCCTCCCTCATTATTGCGTTATTCGGTGTAGCTGTACCTCTACTTGGAGGCATGGTGGCAGCGGTTTTTTTTAACCAAAATATCATGGAAAATATATTTATCGGTGTGATCTTAACGGCTACTTCTGTAAGTATTACGGTGGAAACATTGCAAGAAATGGGTAAGTTAAAGACTGCTTCTGGCACAGCTATTTTAGGGGCAGCGATCATTGATGATGTTTTGGGCATCATTATACTCACGGTCATTATCAGTATGAATAATCCGCTCTCTCCCCCAGTAGCGATCGTACTTCTAAAGATTGTGGCATTTTTTGTGATCGCGTTAATTAGTGGTATAGGATTTTACTATTTATTTCAGTGGCTCAGTCAAAGAGAAGGAAAAAAACGAAGAATTCCAGTATTTGCCTTTGCTTTTTGCCTATTACTAGCCTTTGCGGCAGAAAAATTTGATGTAGCTGATATTACAGGGGCTTATATCGCGGGGCTCATTCTGTGCAATACGGTGAGTTCTCACTATATTGGCAACAAAATAGAAGTGTTGTCCTATATGATTCTTTCGCCTATCTTTTTTGCGAGTATTGGGATCAAGACATCTATAGGAACTATGAATGGAGAGATCATCTTGTTTACAGTCATATTATTAGGTGTAGCGATCCTCACCAAGGTGATAGGCTGTGGATTTGGTGCTAGAATTTGTGGCTATACCAAAGATGAATCACTAAAGATCGGGATCGGGATGATCAGTAGGGGAGAGGTCGCTTTGATCGTAGCCAATAAAGGAGCTGCCGTAGGACTCATGCCTCAGCGCTTTTTTGCCCCTATTATTTTGGTAGTTATTATTACAACACTAATCACTCCTGTTCTTTTACGGATGAGGTATTCACGTAGTATAGCATAAGGGTTATTGTGTAAGCGTAGGGTGAAACGATTCTTCTGGTTTACAAAAACAATAAAATTTGGTATTATATAGATTGTAAGTATAAAAACGTTTTTAGTGGGGGACTGGTAAGACATGCTAATGACAGACTGGATTGTCCCAAATAGAGATTATATATTTTTTATCATAGCTGTACTAGTTTGTGTAGTGATCCAAGAGATCTGTATGAGAAGATATATCATCCAGTTAGCAAAAAAGCTTCAGCAAAACATAGCAAGTCTGCCTTTGCTTCGATGGAGTGGCATAGTGGTGTATGGGCTGATCGCAACTACTTTGATCGTAGGAGGGTTTGCAGTTAACCATGCCACTACCATGGAGAGTATGCGCATGGAGAGTATCCTTGCAGGTACAGCCAGGATTCTGAGTTATGAACTCATGGAGCAGGGACATGCAAGCCTTCCTATAGACGTAGATTCCGATGATCCTTTATACATAGCTGTGGTAAACACCATAGAGCATTGGCTTCAAATTAATCCAAGTATACAGAGCATATATACAATGCGAAAGCGTTCGGATGGTAGCAATGTTTTTTTAGTAGATGGTGCAGTGGACTACAATGGAAATGGTAAAATCGATGAGGATATAGAAGGTCGCACGCCACCAGGCACTGTATATAAATTATTCATAAAGGAAATGGAGCAGGCATTTAATGGGAAAGAGGGCTTAGAGAAGGCACCTACCACGGATCAATGGGGAACTAGTATTAGTTACTATGTACCCATCTATACAAAAGAGGGGCAGCAAGAGGGGATCGTGGGGCTAGATTATGATGGAACACAGTGGCTACAGGTGATCCGTAGCTCGAGACAAAAAATGGTCATTTTCTTTGTCATTATTCTCTTCTTGTTAGATATCATCTATGGGGTGATCATCTTAGTAACCATTGACGGAGAAAAAAATAAGTATCACCGACAGGAAATCTGGTATAAAGCATATTACGATGATCTTACAGGATTGCCGAACAGAAGTCTACTGAACCAAAAGCTTACAGAAGCACTAGAAAAAGCTGCAAAATCAGGGGAAAGGGTGGGGGTTCTTCTTTTTGACCTAGATCGTTTTAAGGTGATCAATGACAGTATTGGACATAGGATAGGAGATCGACTACTACAAAATGTGGCGCAGAGGTTGCAGCTATGTATAAAGGATCAGGTGCTGCTATGCCATTTTGGAGGAGATGCCTTTGTCGTAATGTTTGGTCAAGTGAATCAAGAAGACAGGATTCGTAGTGCGGCAGAAGAGATTATGAAAGCATTAAGACCCTCTTTTTGGATAGATGAACATGAATTATTTATTACTGCTAGTATAGGTATATCTATATTTCCGCAAGATGGGGACAATGCCCAAACCCTCTTGAAAAATGCAGAGACTGCTGTGTATTCGGCAAAAGAAAATGGGCGAGATACGGTTGAATATTATAAAATGAGTATGAATGAAAAGTCTTTGATGCGTTTGCAGTTAGAAAACAAACTTCGGAGCGCACTTGAAAAGAAAGAGTTTATTGTATATTATCAGCCTCAGATAGACTGTAAAACAGCAGAAATTGTCAGTGCTGAAGCATTGATTCGATGGCAAGATCCGATAGAAGGATTGATTTCGCCAGGCGAATTTATTCCTTTGGCAGAAGAAACTGGATTGATCGTACCTATGGGGGAATGGATGCTATATGCGGTATGCGAACAAATCAACCAGTGGCAGAGACAAGGATATCCACCTATACGAATCGATGTAAATCTATCCGCGAGACAGTTTAGACAACACGATATCGTAAATACGATCAAGCAAGTACTCCACGATACAGGTGTCTATGCTAGTTCTTTAGGCGTAGAGATTACAGAAAGTATTGCTATGAAAAATGAAGAGTTAACCTATACCACTTTAAAGCAGCTAGAGGAAATGGGTGTACACATTTCTATTGATGATTTTGGGACAGGGTATTCTTCTCTGAGCTATTTGAAGAAATATCCCTTACACACATTAAAGATTGATCAGTCCTTTGTACGAGATCTGGTCGTAGACTCCAGTGATGCAGCGATTGCCAGTGCGATTATATTGATGGCACATGGTCTTCATTTGGAGGTGGTGGCAGAAGGGGTGGAGACCCTAGAACAAATTGAATTTTTGCGGGAAAACCAGTGTGATCGACTGCAGGGATTTATATTCAGCAGGCCAGTACCACCAGAAGAATTCCAAAGATTACTACCACGCCAAAAAGAGATTTCTTGAAAAGTATGTGGCTCGGTAAATAAGATAGTTCACCAAATATCCTTCTTTCTCATAGTATGGACTATACTGTACTGAGAAAGGAGGATATTTTTATGGTGAAAGCAGGAGATATTGTAGGTAGAAAATCTTATGGATGTGATGTGTATTTTCGAGTGATCGATATAGATGAAGACGGGACAGTGTGCTTGGCGGGGGTTGACTATCGCATAGAAGCCGATGCACGTCCAGAGGATCTGCAGCCCATCAGTCTAAGTAAACTGCTAGATTTTAAAAAGCTGTTTATGAAGGATGTGGATAAGAAAATCAATAACGTAATCCTAGCACGGAGGGCAGAAGAAGGGGGGCAAAAACAAGATGAGTCCGTATTGAAGCGGCCAGGGAAAGCGCTTCATATCGACGGAGACCCTGAATATCTTAAGATGTGTATGAAGTATTATGAAAAGCTAGGCATTGAAGCTGTGGGGGAGTTACTGCCGGAGAAGGATCAACCGACGAAAGTACGGGAGCTTCTGGAGATCCATCATCCGGATATTATGATCGTAACAGGCCATGATGCCCTCTCAAAGGATCAAGGCGCATATACGGATCTAAGTAAATATAGAAACTCAAAGTACTTCGTAGAGGCTGTAAAAGAAGCAAGGAAGTATGAGCCTTCTATGGATAGTCTGGTGATATTTGCAGGCGCCTGTCAATCATTCTATGAGGCCATTATAAAAGCAGGAGCCAACTTTGCAAGTTCTCCTAATAGAATTATGATTCATGCCCTAGACCCTGTTCTGGTAGCAGAAAAAATATGCTACAGTAGTATAGAAAAAGTAATCCGTATGGAGGATATACTTCCCCATACCATATCGGGCATACAAGGATTGGGAGGACTGCAAACCAGAGGAAAATATAGAGAGGGCATCCCAGCATCCATGTACAAGGAAAAAACCCAAAGTGCAGCATCCATCTAATCATCCAACATAAGAGTCCGAGGTATTCTATTACCAGTCCATCAAGGATACCTTGTTCTTTTTATACATTTTTTCGCACAAGTCCCCATATAGTGTATAAGGCAACTTTGGCTCGTTATTTTCTTTCAGTTGCCTAAATAGATATAGGGGGGACTCCTGTGAAGAGATGGATCTTATTATGCCTCGTAAGCTGTATATTTCTAACGATCGGATGCAGTAAAAAACCTGGGGACATTACCTATCAACAACTAGACTATACCTTGCCAAATCAAGAAGAAATACCAAGTACTTTGCGGCAGCAGATCCAATTGGCCAAAGCATATCCATTTACCATGGAATACAAACAAGGAGAAGATCTGTTTTTAGCCGTAGGCTATGGACAGAAGCCTACAGGAGGATATAGTGTACAAGTAGTAGCGATAGGAGAGGCTCAGGGGCGAGTACAAGTTGTTACAAAGCTTATAGCGCCTAGTCCAGATGAATATGTCACCACCGTCATCACATACCCGATCATCGTCATTCAGATCAAAGATCCAGGAGTGCCTATAGAATTCAAAACATCCATACCAACGCTAAAAAAATAAGGATCTCTGCCTTACCACATACTTTTGCAGAGATCCAAAAATAAAACGATTGGCTGAGGCTAATCTTTTTTTTGTCCAAATTAAGAAGGATTATCGACATATATATGCACGCGTTGACAGTAAATGGGGAACGTGCTACAGTAGATTTAAGTAGGAGTAGTAATGCGTAGGGGGCGGCACATGAAAGAACTGATCAAAGAATTTTTTGGATCTTTAATAGAAGCAATGATTATTGTTATTATTTTATTTTTTATATTTTGGCCTGTACGAGTAAAGGGTGTATCCATGGAACAAACATTTCATTCGAGGGATCGAGTAGCGATATCCAAGGTGTGGACATATATCAAAGGACTCAAGTCGGGAGATATCATAGTATGCAAATATATGGAAAGTGGTACGGATCAAACGATCATAAAAAGGATCATCGGTATCGCGGGAGATCATATTGTAATCAAGGGTGGCATTGTCAAAAAAAATGGACAAGTATTATATGAGCCCTATGTGCAGGGGTATACAGAAGGAGATCTAGACAGTATCGTACCGCAAGAAACGGTATTTGTGATGGGAGATAATCGTGAGATCAGCAAAGACAGCAGACTGATCGGATGCATACCCATTAAGCAGGTAGAGGGAAGAGTATTAATGAGATGGTATCCCTTTACGCAAATCAAATGGTACTGATATTTACGAATAATTATTTCGAAAAATGGCTATACTAAACTCATTCAATATAGATGGTAAATAATTTGTAAATTTGTAAAATTTATCAATATATTGACAGATATAAAATATATCTGATATAATGTAAAATTTGTTGACATGATGATGGTTCTTGTGATACACTAGGGTGGATGACAAATAATGAGGTGATATATACATGGCCGAAAAAAGTGTGCTTTTTCAAGTGAGAAAAGACATGGAAGGATTTGTCGGAAGTAGAGTGAAGTTAAAAGCGAATAAAGGCAGAAGAAAAACCGTCATAAAAGAGGGCATCTTAGAGAATACATACCCAAGTATTTTTATTGTAAAGTTGGATAACGAAATGGAAAACCCTTCGAGAAGAGTATCCTATAGTTATACTGACATTTTAACCCGTACGGTGGAGATATCCGTATACGATAAGGTGGCGGAAATTAAATAGTTGGTCAAAATAGACCCTTATATAGACCTGTTATCTTGTTTCTTATACTTAAATAATCCCTCGTATATATACATGAAAAGGAATGAACTCAGTAGAGGCGTTCCTTTTTTTGTTTGTCTAAAATTTATAATTTAGGCATAAATCATCCTAGAGTCTTAATATATTATTATAGACAAAGGTCTCAAGGAGGGAAAGTATATGCCGCTTGAACTAATAAAAGAAAAAATCATACTGGATCAGCGAGTGGGAGAAGAAAGAGCGCAAGTACTCGTAGAAGGCGACGTCATTGTACCTGATGTAAAGCCAGATATCGTTAAGATTTTGCAAGTAGACGGTAGAGTAAATATTGACACAGTCGACGTAAATACAGACCGGCTTAATTATACAGGTAAGGTGGAGTTTAATATCCTTTATCTTGCAGAAGGTGCCGACAAGCCTGTACATAGTATGATGGTAAGTCTTCCTATTGACGATTTTATGAATATGGATGGACTCACGAGAAACATGACAGTAGATGTAGTGTATGATATAGAGCATGTGGATTATAAGGTGCTCAATGGAAGAAAGCTGAATGTAAAAGCAGTACTGGAAATGGTATCTAGGGCAACAGATCTTATGCAAAATGATATTGTAGTAGATTTCAAGGGTATCTCAGGGGTACAGGTTCAGAGACAGTCTTTGAATCTGAGTCGGCTGATCGAGAGTAAAGAAGATAAGTTTATCATCAAAGATGAACTATCTGTTCCTGCTGGAAAACCTAACATTCGAGAAATCTTACAGTGCAGTGCCAACATTCGTAATAAAGATATAAAAGTGGCGAATGGAAAAGTAGTGCTCAAAGGAGATCTGTATATCACTACTTTGTATTCTGGCGATACAGATGAAAGCACTGTAGAGTTTATGGAACATGAAGTACCATTTAATGGTTTTGTCGAATCGAGAGAATGTACAGAAGAGATGTTTAGTGATGTAGGGATGAAGATTCAGAACCAATACGTACAAGTTCGACCAGACCTAGATGGAGAAGAACGGGTGCTAGAAGTGGAAATAGTCGTGGGGGCTCGCGTACGAGTGATGCGAGTAGATGATATCCAAATCATAGAGGATGCCTATTGTCTCAATAAAAATCTTAGGCTGATCCAAGAAAAAGTTAAATATCAAAAGATGGTTTGTCGCAACAAAAATCAATGCAGCGTAAAAGAAACTGTAACCATCGACGGCGCTCATCCAGATATTCTTCAGGTGTATAATGTAGTCGGAAGACCTAAAGTAGATGATATTCGAATTGTAGATGATAAAGTAGTATTAGAAGGGATCATCAATGCCTCTATTTTATATGTGGCTGCCGATGATGAAAACCCTTTATGTGCGCATCAGGAAGTAATTCCTTTTAGGCAAGTCGTAGAGACAAAAGGTGCCATCGCAGGGATGAAAGTCCATGTAGATCCATCTATAGAGCATATAGGATTTAATATGTTGTCCAATAATGAAGTAGAAGTAAGATTTACCATGAGCCTCAATACCCAAGTCACTGACGAGGGAGAAGTGGATATGATCACTGGGGCAGAGCTGAAGGATTTGGATATGGCTGTAGTAGATCGTATGGCTACTATGACCATCTATGTATGCCAATCCGCAGATAGCCTGTGGAAAATCGCCAAACGGTACAATAGTAGTGTACAGGAACTAGCAGAACTCAATGATATAGACAATGTCAATAAGGTTTATCCAGGACAAAAACTTTTAATCTTAAAGAAAGTGATGGAAGAGTAGCTCACCTGTGGTGAGCTCTTTTACTTTGGATTGACTTTATGAAGCATAGTGTATACAATATGGTTAATACAGAAAAAAATATAAAAAATCGATATAAATATAGGGTGGGTTTCATGCAGCAGATTTATATAAAAGCACGAGCTAAAATAAATTTAACACTGGATGTAGTAGGCAAACGGCCAGATGGATATCATGATATCCGTATGATTATGCAGACCGTGAATCTGTATGATCGCATCATCATGCGCAAAATGAAGGTTCCGGGAATCAGACTGGTTACAAATCTTCAGTGGCTTCCTGTAGATGATAAAAACTTGGCATACCAAGCAGCGGTACTGATGAAGAATCATTTTGGTATTTCGGAGGGAGTATTTATTGATCTGCGAAAAAAAATACCAGTAGCAGCAGGACTCGCAGGAGGAAGTAGTGATGCGGCGGCTGTTCTTGTGGGCATAAATAAATTATTTCAGATCGATGCCTCAAGACAAGAATTAATGCTTTTGGGAGAGCAGCTAGGAGCAGATGTACCTTATTGTATCTTGCGGGGAACCGCCTTAGCAGAAGGAATCGGAGAAAAATTAACAAAGCTTCCTACGATGCCAGAATGCTTTATTGTCTTAGCCAAGCCGCCGATCAGTGTTTCTACGCCTTACGTATATAAAAATTTAGATTTAAATGCCATTCAAAATAGACCAGATACAGAGAATGTGATCAGGGCGCTGGAGCGAGGCGACTTGCATACCATAGCAGGAGGCTTATGCAATGTACTAGAGACAGTGACAGCCAAAGAATATCCGATTATCGAAGAAATCAAAGAAATTTTAATCAAATATGGCGCTATAGGAACGATTATGAGTGGTAGTGGACCTTCTGTATTTGGCCTATTTACTCATAAGGAGACAGCCATTAAGGCATCTTATCAACTTAAGCTTCAAAATAAAGCACGGGATGTATTTGTGACTAACACGTTTAACCCATAGATTTTCGCATACATCATCGAGGAAGAAGGGCAAATATGAATGATGATAAATTTAAGGTGAATTTGAATGAATATCTTCCACTGCGAGATGTTGTATTTAATACCTTGCGGGAAGCCATTTTGATAGGTACCTTGCAGCCTGGAGAAAGGCTCATGGAGAAGCAGTTGGCAGAAAAAATGGGGGTCAGTCGTACACCTATCCGAGAAGCGATCAGAAAGTTAGAGTTAGAGGGTCTGGTGATCATGATTGCCCGTAAAGGCGCTCAAGTAGCAGAGATCACAGAAAAAGATATTCAAGATGTACTAGAGGTTCGCGCTGCACTAGAAGGATTGGCTGTACGGATTGCCTGTGAAAAGATGCAGGAAGCTACTTTGCAGAAGTTAAAGCAAGTCATGGAGGAATTTACCAAAGCCTCCCAAATACAAGATATTGATACGATGATTTATAAAGATGTGGAATTCCATGATATTATCTTTGAGTCCACGGAAAATCACCGGTTAATTCATATTGTCAATAACTTAAGAGAGCATATTCATAGATATCGGGTAGCGTATCTCAAAAAGTACACTTATCTTGAAGCCATTGGAAAAGAGCATCAGGATATCGTAGATGCGATCGAAAGAAGAGATCCTAAAGTGGCGGAACAAGTAGCTATGGTTCATATCCATAACCAAGAAAAAGCTGTGATTAGATCTATACGAAGTGGAAAATAGTAATGCCAAAACAACCGAATTCTCGGTTGTTTTTTTTGGATCTCAGAAAAAGTATGTGGTGATAAGGCAAATATATAAATCTGGAAACAACTGCAACAAAGGAGCGCGTCCCAAATTTCAACTAAACTGACCCTTTGCACAAGCGCGATTTTGCAGTTGTTGTAAGATTTATATATTTGCCTTACCACATACTTTTTCTGAGATCCGTTTTTTTGTACCCATTTTTAGAGGATAAAACTTCATTTATTGGAACAAAATATAGGGTATTAAGTTATCTATGCATAAAAGGAGTGAGGATATGATCTATAATTTTATAAGACAGGTAGCAGATATTTATAGTGTGTGGCTTATGGCATTGACAGTAGCGATTGGCATCTTTATTCTTTTGGCAGACAGCCATCAGTTAAACGACAAAAATGAAAGAGATCGTAAGATCGCTAGGGTGCTAGGATGGGTTTATACCGCAGGAGGCTTACTACTCTTTATAGGTGTAAAGTTTGTAGTATAGTTTTCAAAGTATTGATTCTTATGCACAGGAGGTATGCCCATGAAATTTATAAAGAAGAGGGAAAAGAAAATTTCCAAAGAAGAATTTGCGCCACATCCCGAAGATGCGCTTCATGATGAAAATAATAAGGTTACAGGAGCACTATCCACAGATTTAGATGAAAATATAGAGCGGCTCGATATATTGTTCAAGGATTGCAATGATTTGGTCAAAAGAAAATTTCCAATGGGTACACAACAAAGAACCAATATGTATATTGCCTACATAGATCTCATGGTAGATCGAAAAACAATAGAGATGTCTGTATTAGATCAATTAATCTTAGGAATCCGTGATGTACCCCCATCTGCACCAGAGCTCAAACAATCCCTCTATGAATCTATGCGGGATGGGGGCTTGGCTACAGCGGATATCAAAGAAGTAGATACTATGGATGAAGTGACGTTAGCCATCTTATCTGGCGATACAGTATTGTTTATGGATGGGTATGCCAAGGTGATCATCATTGCTACCAAAGGATGGCCCAATAGGGGCATTCAGGCACCTGAAACAGAGGTAGTGGTACAAGGACCCAAAGAAGCTTTTAGTGAATCTCTTCGGATGAATACCGTACTGATCCGCAGGCGCATTCGAGATACGAAGCTCAAAGTGAAGCAGCTACAGATCGGGACTAGAAGCCGTACGGATATAGCCTTGGTGTATATGGAGGATATCGTTCGCCCTTCTATTTTAGAAGAACTAGAAAAAAGGCTGCATTCCATTGAAATCGATGCCATATTAGAAAGTGGATATATACAGCAGTTGATCGAGGACGACTGGAACTCTCCATTCCCGCAGATCCAAACGACAGAAAGACCCGACAAGACAGCCTCCTCTATACTAGAAGGCCGTATAGCCATCGTGGTGGATAATACCCCTTTTGTGCTCATCGCGCCTGCGGTATTTGCTAGTTTTTTTCAGGCAGCGGAGGACTACTATCAGCGGTGGCATGTGATGAGTTTTGTGCGTTTGATTCGCTATGTAGCTGGTTTTTTTGCGGCGGCCTTGCCAGGGCTTTATATAGCGCTAACTACATTTCATCCGGCTATGATTCCTACTCCTCTGGCGCTGGCGATGGCGGGTGCTAGAGAAGCAGTACCTTTTCCGGCTGTGATCGAGGTTGTGATCATGGAACTAGCCTTTGAGCTCCTTAGAGAGGCAGGGATCAGGCTTCCAGCCCCTATCGGCAGTACGATCGGGATCGTGGGGGGGCTTATTATCGGTCAGGCTGCAGTAGAAGCAGGGATTGTCAGTCCGATCATTGTGATTATCGTAGCGGTGACGGCAATATCTTCCTTTGCGATTCCAGCGATCAGTATGACCAATGGTTTTCGAATTATGAAGTACATCATTATTCTGTGTTCGGCATTTTTAGGACTATACGGATTTTGGCTCGGGGTACTGGTATTGCTGATTCACTTAGTATCTTTAAAGAGCTTTAATATCCCTTATATGTACCCTTATGTATCTTGCAATCTGAATGGCTATAATGATCTGAAAGATTCCATCATTCGAGTACCGACCTTTTTGATCAATAAAAGACCGCTGTTTGCAAGAGCAGATCAGCGGATTCGTATGAAATCTTCACCAAAGAAGAAGTAGGAGGGGCAACTATGTTCTCTATGAATGACAAAGCATCGGCCCGACAGGTGACTATTTTGCTTATTTTGGATTTGTTCGGCACAGCAGCGCTTACGCTTCCACGAAGAGCGGCGGAGTTTGCTAGCGAGGATGCTTGGATGGTCGTAATAGGTGGGGTAGTTCTGGCACTGATCTATGGCTTTCTCATTACCTCTGTAGCGACCCTGTTTCCACAGGATAGTTTTGTAGAGTTTTCAGGAAAGATCGTGACTAAACCTATCGGTATGGCATTAAGCCTTTTACTGATGGCTAAACTGATGGCAGGTGTTGCACTGGAGGTACGTGTTTTTGGAGAAATATTAAAACAGACGCTCCTTCCCAAAACGCCCATAGAGGTGATCATCATTTCTATGCTGTTGATTACCGCTTATTTGATTCGAAAAGGGTATGAGTGCCGTGCTAGGATCGCAGAAATCTTAGTTGTTATAGTATTTCTACCCTTGATTTTTGTGTTTTTACTAGCCCTATTTAATGCGGACTTTACGAATCTGCTTCCTATGTTTAAGACCCCAGCACCGAAGATTTTGGAGGGTGCTTATTATCTAGGGTTTACATTTGGAGGGTTAGAAGTCATGTTGCTTGCCACCATGTTTTTGGTAAAGCCCAAAAGAGCGCCCCGTGTAACGACTACAGCCATCATCGTGGTAGGCTTCTTCAATGTAGCGGTGACACTGATTACGCTAGCTACCTTTGGGTCCATGGAAACCAATAAGCAAATTTGGCCCACCATGCAAATGATGCAGTCTGTAAACTTTCCAGGGTTATTTATAGAAAGACAAGATGTGCTCATGATGAGCTTCTGGATTTTGTCCGTATTTGCGATCGTCAATGCAGGATTATTCTTTATAAGTTTTATTGCCACAAGGATGCTGAAGTCTTCTGAGCACTACTACCTAGTGCTGCCTTTTGTACCGATTTTATATTTTATTTCTCTGATCCCAGATAATATTGCACAGACTTATGAATGGCTTGACTTTATGAATCGGTATTTTGGGATTATATTTTTATTTCCTGTACCATTGATTTTACTCATGATCGCTAAGATGAGAAAGTTAGGTGATACGGTTGAGTAAAAATAGACATACGTATATTTGGTTTTTATTTTTGTTCGTAGTGCTCTGTACGATCCCCCTCACTGGTTGTTGGGATAAAGTGGAGATGGATGACCGAGCTTTTGTGATCGGCATGGGGGTGGATAAGTTTGAGTATGAAAAATATATAGAGGAAAATAAGGAGGAGGAGGAAACAGAAAATATAAAGAATGACCGATTTCGAGTGACATACACCATGCCTAATCTGGGGATGATAGCAGGTAAGGCAGGAAATGAAGAACCAAAGTTCGTGAAAACCAGTACAGATACCACACTTTTTAGCACTTCAGCGATCATGGATGCCAGGCTCAATAAAGAAGTATATTTTGGACATACAAAGATTATTGTTTTTGGGGAAGATCTCGTCAAAGATCCACATCTATTTCGTCAAGCCTTGGACGCCATGGAGAGAGATCCCCAAATCAGCCGAAGAGTTCCTTTGTTAGTGGCGCAGGGGCAGGCTTCCCATGTACTTAATACTACACCAGATGTAGAACCCCTCATGGGCATATATATTATGAAGGTGCTTGAAACGGCTGAACGTACAGTAGCGCGGGTAATACGGAAGGATTTGGGTGAGTTTCTAGAAGAATTACGTGTGGGGGGACGGGGGCTTCTACCTCGAATCACCACAGGCAAAAAAGATGTAAAAGTAGGTGGAGCGGCAGTATTTAAAGACTATACTATGCAAGGGTGGTTAGGAGAAAAAGAGGTACGCAGTGTATTATTTATACAGGGAAATGTAAAAAAAACACAGGTTCCAGTACAGTATGAGGATATGTATATCCCATACACTGTCACAGAAGTAAAAAGTGATCTGGAATTTTCGTATGATGGAAATCGACTTTCTGCTAAGATTAAGATCAAAATGGAAGGAGATATCTTGGAGTATGAACTGGAGCGAAAGCCAGAGTTATTTAAAAATAGCACGCTCAAAAAACTAAGTAGTATTCTATCTGCAGAAATAGAAAAAGAAGTACTGCAAACCATGACCAAGCTGCAGAAGGAATTTAAGACAGATGCCATCGGCATGGAAAGAGAGCTTAGAAAATATCAATATGATATTTGGAAACAAGTAAAAGATGACTGGGATCAAGTGTTTGAAGATATGAATGTGTCCGTAGATGTCACAGCCAATATCCGACGAATTGGTGTCTCAAGATAAATATCATGTATAGCTTTTAAGATTTTGGAAATACTGAAGATATAATACAATTTTGGATGGATAGGGGGAAATATGATATGTTTACAAAAGAAAAAATGATCAATAAAGTGAAAAGATGGTTCTATAAAGATAAGTATATTTTACTGGTATCCTTGATCATCGGATTAATGGCTACAAGCATCACTGCGTACAGCAAAGTGTATTCTGAAAGTATTCAAACAGGGCTTGCCCAAAATTTGATCAGATTTCATGTGATTGCCCATAGTGATGCAGTAGAAGATCAAACATTAAAAAATGCAGTACGGGATGCGATCCTAGAAGATTTGAAAGAGGAACTAAGGATATCGCCAGATATTGAACAAACGAGAGAGTTGCTTTTGGCTTCTACAGATCGTATCGAGGCAGTAGCCCAAGATGTGATCAGCCAGTGGGGTAAAACCTACCCTGTAAAAGCCAGTCTAGGTACAGCACCTTTTCCAACCAAACGATATGGAGATGTAGTGATCCCCGCTGGATCTTATGAAGCTATGCGGGTAGTCATTGGAGACGGATGTGGAAAGAATTGGTGGTGTGTGATGTTCCCGCCCATGTGTTTTGTAGACATTACCCATGGCACTGTACCTGAAAAAACGAAAGAAGAGCTCAAGCATATCTTAACAGAAGAAGAATACAAGCTAGTCGTCAGTGCGAAATCCAAAGACGCGATTCCTATTAAAGTAAAGTTCAAAATAGTAGAATGGTGGCAAGAACGGAAGCTGACCCCAGAAGTAGTATTCGCCAAAACCAAAAAACCATAAGCCATCTGAAAGAAAAAACTTTGCAAGACGATCAACCACATATTCTTGTATAGATCTGAAAAAAGGAATTATGAAAATACGCATAGTTCCTTTTTTGATGTATAAAGATGTCTAAGATTTTCTTGCATAAATGGATCGTTAAGAGTAATATAGAAATGATTTAACACACAAGGAGGTAGAGAATTGAACCGAGCCAAACACCAAAAAACACCGTTGTTTACTGCTCTTAAAGAGCATATGGAAAAGGATGTAGTGCCTTTTCATGTGCCTGGTCATAAATATGGAAGGGGAAATCCAGAACTTTTGGATTTCTTTGGACAAAATGTAATGAAAGCCGATGTCAATGGGATGGAAGGCTTAGATAATGCCGCCAATCCCATCTCCGTCATCAAAGAAGCAGAAGAGCTGATGGCAGAAGCCTTCCATGCAGATCATGCCTTCTTTCTAGTCAATGGAACCACCTCAGGTATACAAACTATGATCATGAGTGCATGTCGCCCAGGAGAGCAGATCATTATCCCTAGGAATGCTCATAAGTCTACTATTGGGGGCATTATCCTATCTGGAGCCGTCCCCATCTATGTACCCTCAGAGATCAATGAAAACTTAGGCGTCGCTATGGGAGTATCAGCCCAAGTGATCAAAGATGCGATCAAAGCCAATGACTTTGCCAAAGCTGTATTTGTAGTCAATCCCACATATTATGGGGCAGTTTCTGATCTCAAGTCTATCGTACGCACAGCCCATCGCAATGGCACGGCAGTATTGGTGGATGAGGCACATGGAGCCCATATGCGATTTCATGACGACTTCCCACTGACAGCGATGGAGGTAGGGGCAGATATGAGTGCCTGCAGTAACCACAAGACGGGCGGGTCTATGACCCAAAGCTCGGCACTTCTGCTTCGAGGCAATCTTATTTCCAAGGCAAAGGTAAAACAGACCCTGAACCTTACCTTTACGACCAGTGCTTCCTATATCCTCATGGCGTCACTAGATACATCCAGAAAAGTTTTGGCACTCCAAGGGGAAGAACTTTTAGGAGAGACACTAGAACTGTGCCGCTATGCAAGGACAGAACTCAACAATATTGAGGGAATCTACGCATTAGGAAAAGAATTAATCGGCACCCCGGGATGCTATGACTTTGATGAAACTAAGCTCACAATTCATGTTCGTAGATTAGGGATTACAGGCTTTGAAATGGAAAGAATCTTGCGGAGGCAATACAATATCCAGATCGAGATGTCGGATATCTATAATATAATGGCGATCGTCAGCCTAGGAGATCGCAGGGAGGATATAGACAGGCTCATTCATGCGATACGAGATATTGCAGAAAAAAGAGGAATACAAGAGATGAAAAATGTCATTCTCATTCCTAAAGTGCCAGATCTCATCGTATCCCCAAGGGATGCCTTCTATGGACACAAGCGGGTAGTCGCATTAGAAGAAAGTAAAGGAGAGATCTGTGCGGAGATGATTATGGCGTATCCACCCGGTATTCCGATCATCTGTCCAGGAGAGCGGATCAGTCAAGATGTCATAGACTATGTGAAGATATTAAAAGAGGAACAATGTCAAATGCAGGGAACAGCAGACCCTTATGTAAATAATATTCGGGTACTGGGTGTTCGATAAATCTATCAAAAGAGCAAGCCTTCGGGCTTGCTTTTTTGATGCGCTGTTTTTTTGATGGTGACAAAATGAAGGAGTACGGATTGTATAGAGGATGGATAAAATGCACATTTATAGAAATAATAAATACTAGCATGCTAGCAAATTTATAATCTATGGAGGGATCACTTTGCGGTATAAGAAGATATGTGTCATTACTTCCATGATCATAGCACTGATGAGTGTTACCACTGCATACATAGTGGATCGTGCTGTTCCAGAAGTAGTACAAGCAGCAATCTATACATGGGGCTCCAAAGGAGCTTCTGTAAGACAGATTCAGACAAGGCTTCGGGATTGGGGATTTTATAAAGGAAGTGTGGACGGTTCTTATGGATATCAAACATGGGATGCTGTAAGGCGGTTTCAACAGCGCCATGGTCTCAAGGCAGATGGGATCACCGGTAGAACAACTTTAGAAAAATTAGGACTACCCACAGGAGCCGCACAAGCAGCTGGAGGAGGGGGTGGCGTAGTAGCTACTCAGACAAAATATACTTGGGGTTCTAAGGGGGAAGGAGTCAAGGAGATACAAAGAAGGCTTCGAGACTGGGGTTATCTCAAAGGCGCAATAGATGGCTCCTATGGATATCAAACCTGGTCTGCTGTCAAGCGTTTTCAGTCTCGTCACGGGCTCACTGCGGATGGAGTAGCAGGAAGAGGGACGTTAGAAAAACTAGGTATACCAGTGCGTACGGCGGCAGCCAATACGGATGCTGCTCGTAATCTCCATGTGCTAGCAGCGGCAATTCATGGAGAAGCGAGGGGAGAACCTTATTTGGGGCAAGTAGCGGTGGGTGCGGTGGTTATGAATCGCGCTAGGCATCCCTCTTTTCCTAATACCATAGCAGGGGTCGTATATCAACCCGGCGCCTTTGATGCGGTCAAGGATGGACAGATCAATCTAACTCCGGGTGAAAGTTCCCGAAAAGCAGCAAGAGATGCCCTAAATGGATGGGATCCCACGGATGGTTCGATCTATTATTGGAATCCTGCTACAGCCACCAGTCGTTGGATTTGGTCCGTACCCATCACCAAACAAATCGGAAGACACGTATTTGGAAAAAAATAAATTCCGAGTTATCAAAAAGCTTGTGGTAAGGCAAATATATAAATCTTCCAACAACTGCAAAATCACGCTTGTGCAAAGGGGAATTTTAGTTGTAATCGGGGACGCGCTCTTTTGTTGCAGTTGTTTACAGATTTATATATTTGCCTTACCACTATATACTTTTACAACGATCCATAACTTCTAAAAAGGTAGGAGAGATGTGTATGAAACATAGACGACTAAGCATTATTCTAACGAGTGTGATCATGATAGTAGCCGTGGGTTTTGCAGGTTTTGTCCACAGTATTACACCTAGAGCCATAGAGGTCTCTACGTATACATGGGGATCAAAAGGAGAGACTGTGCGCAAGATTCAGCAAAAGTTAAAGCAGTGGGGATATATGGAAGAATCAGCGGATGGCACATACGGCTACAAGACATGGGATGCAGTGAAGAAGTTTCAAAGAAAAAATAACCTAAAGGCAGATGGGGTAGCAGGCACAAAAACCTTGGAAAAGCTAGGTATTCAAGCAACTAAAGCAGCGGCTGAGCAAGGACAAGGGGGTGCTGCTAAGGCGGGCAACAAGGATGTGCGTCTTTTGGCAGCGGCAATCCATGGAGAAGGTAGAGGGGAAATCTACTTGGGACAAGTAGCGATTGGGGCTGTGGTTATGAATCGTACCAGACACCCTTCATTTCCTAATACCATAGCAGGGGTGGTGTATCAACCGGGTGCTTTTGATGCAGTCAAGGATGGACAGATCAATCTAGAGCCAGGAGAGTCCTCCCTAAAGGCAGCGAGGGATGCCATGAATGGATGGGATCCTACGGATGGAGCCATCTACTACTGGAATCCAGTCACAGCCAAAAGCAAATGGATTTGGTCAGTACCCATTTCAAAAAAAATAGGCAAGCATGTATTTGGTAAAAAATAAAACCTGGGAGTGAAGAACGTGAAGAAAAAAGATAATCAACTGCTCAGATGGAAAACGAGGCTATCCCGAGGGCATATGTATAGTGTAGTGGTAACTATTTTGGCAATAACACTAGGATTTGGGATGTATCAATACAAACAAAAGCTGAATTATAAACAATTTCTCCAAAATCAATTTCAAGAAGCATTTTATGAAACAGCTACGTATGTAAATAATGTGGACAACAACTTGGCAAAGGTAAGATTGGCTAGAAAGCCTCCACAATGCGCCCCCTATTTTGCAGAGTTGTGGAAGCAGGCATCCTCTGCACAAGAAAATCTAGGGAGGATGCCATATAATCACTCTGCGGTGAGTAAAACGCTAAAATTTTTATCCCAAGTCAGTGATTATTCCTATGCCATGATGCATAAATCCGTGGAAGGGAAAGAACTCACAGACAAGGACTGGGAAAAATTAGATCAAATCCGAAATTATGCTAGAAAGCTGAGTTTTGAACTGAACAAAGTACGAGAAGAAGTAGATGATGGAAATAGGATCGCTTGGGGTCAGATTGAAAAAGAAGGGGAAAAAGCCTTAGAAAAAGCCAAAGAGGGAACAGAAGGACGGCATATCGTAGGCTCTCTCACGGAAGTAAATAAGCAGTTCCAAGATTATCCTGTGCTCCTCTATGATGGACCCTTTTCCGATCATATTGAGCGGATGGAGCCAAGGATGGTCAGGGGCAAAGAACGAATCACGAAAGAGCAAGGCGCAGAGATTGTCAAAAACTTTTTAGGAAATGATCAAATACAAACTGTACGCCTCGTGGGGCAAACAGATACCAAACAGCGGCATATCATCCCTGTATACACCTATGAAATCCTATTGGCGAATCAAAAGGAACCTACACTCGCCATAGATATTACGCAAGAAGGTGGATTACCCATTTGGATGTTGAACTATACCACAAGACCGAGTACAGATAAAGAAATATCGCTAGAAGACGCGCGAAAAAAAGCAGAAGACTTCTTAGCCAGAAATAAGTATCCAGATATGAAACCTAGTTATTATGAGAAGGTAGATGGAGTAGCCGTGATCAACTTTGCACCAGAACAGAACAATGTGATCATGTATCCTGACTTGATCAAAGTAAAAGTCGCGATGGATCAAGGAGAGATCATAGGTTTCGAGGCGAGAGGCTACATTATGATGCATCATAAACGAAACCTACCCCAAATCAAACTAACAGAAGCAGAAGCGAGGCAAGAGCTGTCTCCTAACTTTACGATCACCAAGGTGAACAAGGCAGTCATTCCCCTAGAATCCAAAAGAGAAGTGCTCTGCTATGAGTTCAAAGGGCGACATGAAGACAGCGAGTTTATCATATACATCAATGCCGAAAGCGGCAAACAAGAAAAAATCCTCCAACTCATCACCACAAAAAATGCAGTACTCACCCAATAAGACTAGATCCCTAGTCTTATTTTTTTGGTCTTTTAAAGAAGAGATTTGTGAAAAAGTATCTAGTGGAAAGGAAAATATATAAATCTGGAAACAACTGCAACAAAAGAGCGCCTCCCAGATTTCAAATAAACTTCCCCCTTGCACAAGCGCGATTTTGCAGTTGTTGGAAGATTTATATATTTTCCTTTCCACAGGTTTTTTCCAAAAAGGTATTGAATAAAATAGTTGGAAACATTACAATCAGTAGTTAGTAATATGAATATAATAAGTAGGATATATATACTATAAAAAGATTAAATGATGGGATAGAAAAGAGGGGTTATCGTGTTCAATAAAAAAACAGTCGTTGTACTATTCGGGGGTCAGTCTTCTGAGCATGAGGTATCTAGAGTATCTGCTACTACAGTGATTTCACACATGGATTCGACTCGGTACTTTATTCTGCCTGTAGGGATCACCAAAAAGGGAAAGTGGCTTTTATATAATGGGCCTGTAGAACATATCAAAAGTGGAGAATGGGAAAAGTATGCAACACCTGCCATTATAAGCCCAGATGCCACGCACAAAGGGCTTTTAAAGATCGTAGGGGATAAGATAAAAAACATACCCGTGGACGTAGTATTTCCTGTGCTTCATGGTTTGTATGGGGAAGATGGAAGCATCCAAGGACTTTTGGAACTTTGTCAGATTCCCTATGTGGGTTGCGGCATCCTTGCTTCCAGTGTTTCGATGGATAAAGTGTATACTAAGATTATTGTGCAGGGCCAGAATATAGACCAAGCCAAATTTGTAACAGTACATCGTAGACAGCTACAGGATATGGAGATGGCAGTGAATAGGGTGGAAGCAGCAGTAGGCTACCCTTGTTTTGTCAAACCTTCTAATGCAGGATCTTCTGTGGGTATTACCAAAGCCCATGATCGTATAGAATTAGTGGCAGGGCTTACAGAAGCAGCCAATCATGATCGCAAGATTTTAGTAGAAGAAGGGATCGTAGGCAGAGAAGTAGAATGTGCTGTACTGGGCACGGACGATCCTCGTGGTTCAGCAGTGGGAGAGATTATTCCAGCCGCAGAATTTTATGATTTTGATGCAAAATATAATAATGAAGCTTCTCAAACGGTGATTCCAGCAAATCTTCCACTAGAAGTTATAGAAGAAATTAGAGAGAAGGCAGTACGAATTTTTAAAGCAGTAGATGGAGCAGGATTAGCCAGAGTGGATTTTTTCGTAGAAAAAGATACGAATCGAGTGATATTTAATGAAATCAATACCCTGCCTGGTTTTACGTCCATTAGTATGTATCCCATGTTGTGGGAGCAGGAAGGCATCACCAAAACACAATTAATTGATCAGTTAATTGGCTTAGCCTTTGATAGGGTAGAAGCATAGGTCATAGGAAAAAAGAATATAAAGGAGGGGCATTGTGGACCATAGAGCCATAGGGATTTTTGATTCGGGTGTAGGAGGGCTGACAGTTGTGAAGGAAGTCATGGGACTACTCCCGTATGAAAAAATCATATATTTTGGAGATACAGCCCGGGTTCCTTACGGTAGCAAATCCAAAGAAACCGTTACCAAGTTTTCTAAGCAGATTATTCGCTTTTTGCTCACGAAGCAGATCAAAGCCATTATCATTGCGTGTAATACAGCCAGTTCTAATAGCCTTGCCGCAGTGCAGCAGGAGTTTGATATACCCATCATTGGCGTGGTAGAGCCTGGAGTCACCATGGCGCTACAAACAACCAAGAATCAAAAGATCGGAGTGATCGGCACCGAGGCTACGATCAGAAGCAATGCGTATAAAGCGCTACTCCATTCTGTCCGTCCTACGCTTTCAGTTTTTTCCACGCCTTGTCCTCTATTTGTACCCTTGGCAGAAGAGGGGTGGACAGAAAATGAAGTAGCGCTACTGACTGCGCAAAGTTATCTGATACCTCTACAACAAAAAGGCATCGATACATTGGTACTCGGTTGCACACACTATCCTCTCCTCATCCACAGTATCCAAAAAGTCATGGGAGAGGAAATTACGCTAGTAAACCCTGCTTCAGAAGCGGCCAAAAACATAAAGGCCCTTTTGGAAAGGGCGCAAGCATTTGCAGGACAAGATACCCACCCTACGCATGAGTTTTATGCAAGCGACAACACAGCCAAATTCGAACAGATTGCTCAGATCATCTTAGGCGCCAAGATGCAACCAGCTACCAAGATAGATATCGAAATCTACTAGATATATGAAAATTCTTGTAAAAAGACAGTCTCGGGGATATAATTATACATAAGTGCAGAAAGTACAGGATCGGACAAAGAGAAGAAGTACTTATCTAGATATAATTATAAGCTGCTATCATAGCGGAAGGGTAGGTATATGTTTCGTAGTGACTTCGTTGTTTGGTTATTCTTGGACTCCAAAATCTTATATTACTAAGGAGCAACACTATGCAAAAGAATATTATGATCATGTTAGTAGGTATGCAGGTACTAAACCATGGGGAAACAGATACGATGGAAATGATGGTGTCAGGAACCTATTACGAAAAAAATAATAAGCAGTATATTACCTATAAAGAATCACAAATGACCAATTTAAATAACACCACTACCACCGTCAAATGGGATGGGAAAAAAGTAACGATCATACGGTTTGGAGATACTCAGTCCAATATGATTTTTGAACTCAATCGTAAACATGTGACGTATTATGATACACCCAATGGGTGCTTTACTGTATCCACGATGGCTAAAGAGATCAAAGTCGATTTAGTACAGGGTGAAGGAGAGATTCATGTGGTGTATGCGTTAGAATTAGACAATATGAGCATAGGGGTCAACAGCTTTCAAATGACCATAGGCGACAAGGAAGACATAAAAAAGATGATTCCAACAGAGTATTGTTCCGAAATACAAATGCAATAAAATCATGATAGAAGCTCAAATGAGCAGATGGAGGTTCCTATGCAGATCAAAAAAGCAATCATACCAGCAGCAGGACTGGGTACAAGGTTTTTACCTGCCACTAAGGCACAGCCCAAAGAAATGCTTCCGATCGTGGACAAGCCTACCATACAGTATATTATTGAAGAGGCAGTAGCCTCTGGGATCGAAGATATCATTATTGTGACAGGAAGAAGCAAGCGTTCTATTGAAGATCATTTTGATCGCTCGATCGAGCTTGAGGCAGAACTGCAGAGAACTGGCAAATCAGAGTTATTAGAGTTCACCAAAGAGATTTCTGAGATCGCCAATATCCACTACATTAGACAAAAGCAGCCGAGGGGACTAGGACATGCCATTTTGACAGCCCGTACATTTATTGGGGATGAACCTTTTGCGGTACTTCTAGGGGATGATATCGTAGTAGCCGAAAAACCCTGTCTAAAGCAGATGATCGAAGTATACAATGAATACAAAACGAGCATTTTGGGCGTACAGTCTGTAGATCCTAAAGATGTAAGCAAATATGGCATCGTGGATGTAAAGCATATAGAAGATCGGGTATATAAGGTACGGGATATGATCGAAAAGCCGTCAACAGAGGAAGCACCATCGAATATTGCTATATTAGGGCGCTATATCATTACGCCACGGATTTTTCATTATTTGGAGAGACAAGAAGAAGGGACAGGAGGAGAGATTCAGCTCACCGATTCTCTCAAACGGCTCTCTCAAGAAGAAGCCATGTATGCATATGATTTTGTAGGCAAGCGATATGATGTAGGTAATAAGATGGGATTTTTGCAGGCAACTGTAGAATTTGCCCTAGATCGACCAGATCTTAGGGATGAATTTAGACAGTACCTTTGTGAACTATTAGGTCAGAATATATAGTCATGGGATTCCCATGGCTTTTGTTTTAGATATCTAAAAAAATGTATCAAAGAGGATAAGATATACTATACCCACATCGTAATAAATAATTTCTGCGAGATGTGCGATAGAACACAGGATAGAACACATGGGAATTTCATCCTGTTATGATTGTATATCTTTTTGACGAAATAATATATGTTATAATAAAACGAGCTGACGAATACCGACGATAATAAATAAGGGGGACTTTATGAAAAAATGGATGGCATTTCTACTCGTATTCACTGTTTTGATACATACGCAAGTTACCGTGAGGGCGAACACGGATGTAAGCATTTTGATTGACCCTGTTTCTGCTTCCTATGAAGGACGACAGCAGGCCACATCCATTATTCAAAGCATGGCATTTCAGGATGTGCCAGCTGATTTTTGGGGAAGAGAAGCGATCATGCGTATGGGCGCATTAGATATAATAAAAGGGGATGGGCAGAGAAGAGCATTTAGGCCTAATGATCCCGTATCGAATGAAGAAGCACTGGCATTTATACTTCGTGCAGTAGGTCTAGAGGCACAAGCACAGATAGAGGCAGAACGGATCGCCCCCACACTGGCGAATAGACCTGGGCTGGAGGGGATTTGGTCACTAGGATATATGCAACTAGCACAGAGAAGGGGATTATTGACCAGGGCCGAGCTTAATGATGCTCTATCAGAAGATCAAAGCAGTTTAGATCCTGCCATTAATTTCATGAGAAGAAGACCTGCTACCAGAGAACAGGTCGCAGAGTGGATGGTAAAAGCCATCAATGCCACAGATGAAACAGTGTTGGTTCCCGTCAGAGGACAGCATAAGATCTATGAGTTTGCGGACTGGCGGTCTATTACGGCAGAAAAAGTACCCTATGTAGAAGCTGCCGCCCAGAGTGGTATTATGCAGGGAGGTGCTGCCAGAAGGTTCGACCCATTAGGCAGGATCACCAGAGCGCAAATGGCTCAAATGATCAAAAATATTGATGAAATATATTTTAAAACCATGCAGTATATAAGAAAAACAGGAACGATGGCTTCTGTGCAAGATCAACAACATACGACTACAGGCGCAGCCAAAGTAAGCAGATCCATGCGTATTCGTACGGATCAAGGTTTGGTGGAGGAAATACGGTATACCATCCAAAGAAATGTCATAGGGCAAACGATAGAAAAAGATGTGCCCGTATACACCAATAGGCAACTTAGTGGGCTTGCGTCCTTGCAATTAGGGGATGCCATCGAATACATCGTACAGCCAGCCACGGGTGCAGTACTATATATCAATCGACTTCATGGACTGCAACACACCAAAGTACAAGGTGTACTACAACCTTTGGAGGTAGCGCAAGGAATGATATCGATCAAAGATGCCACAGGTAAAGTCTTTACATATCCTATGATCCAAGGTCTGTACAGGATCAATCTCGAAGATGAGACAAGCTATATCTATATAGAAGGGAAAGAAATGCCTATAGAGCGGGCACCTGTCAGCAGACGAGTGGAGCTAAGTCTTAAAAATAATGTAGTGGATCATATTAAACCGATTGGAGAAGCGGTGCTATATAAAGAAATTCAGGGAATTATAACAGAAAATAATCCAAATCTGGCATACCTCACCATGATCAATAGTGAAGGAAAACAAGAAACAAAAGCCTATTATAAAAAAACACTTAAGGTAGAAAAACAGCAGTATTATGATCAGCAGGATGAGATCGGATATATTGATGATATATTTCCAGATTTTAGATTTGATCCGAGAGATGCCTCTATAGAAGATCTAGAAGAAGGGGATATCGTCTTTCTTAGATTAGATAAGGATGGAAATATTACGAAGATCAGTGCAGTCACGAACTACACGACCCAATACGGAAAGATCAAAAGAATCACCAAAGAAGGAAGTCTAGGAACCCGATTTTTACTAGAGTATGAAAACTTGTCTACAGGTTGGGTAGATGTACCCCATGGTATTTTTGTATCCAAGGAAGGACGTCCCATCTCTACTGCACAGATTGAGCCAGGAGACTGGGTAAAAATACTGGTGAATCAAGCAGTGCTACAACCAGGTCATGTAAGTCAAGTAGTGAAAGAAGTGATGGTAGAGGGGGATGAGCATTTTATCACCAATATCTACAGAGGACAGCTAGCAGGCTATGATGAATATCAAAAGAAGCTCAAGCTTCAAAATGCAGAAGCCTTTCATCACATGGGATGGAAAAATAGACAACAAGTTCAATATCTAGATCTAACAGGTCAAGAGGTAGAATATTACAATGAAGGCAAACGAATTTCTCAAGGACAAGCCAGACAATATTTAACCCGAAGTGATGGAGAAGCCTATGTAGCGATGGAAAAATATTATGATAAAGAACGGGTCAAAAAAGTTACCTTCCGATTTGACAGAGAAGAATTCTTAAATACAGATCATGTGGTACATGCAGACGGGATCGGTGCTTTCAAGATCGGATATCTACCCAATACCATCAAAACCGATGCAGGAACCATTGTGAGAAGATATGGACGTCTGGTAGATCCACATAATATTATGATTCCAGACTATGCCAAAGTAGTACTCAATGGAGAAAATAAAGCGGCAATCGTAGATATTGGCATCGAGCCTACTATCAATGGGATACAAGTATTCAGAGGTAGAGTGATGGCGATAGACGAAGGACGAAGCTTCCACGTATCCTCGTTTTCAGCCTTGACAGATATGACATGGAGTCCACCCTATCCGATCGCAAGAGTATTTCCTCTGGACTACAACACCAAGTTTTATGATGCCACAGGGATGGTAGATGCCAATACATTTATAGGATATACAAGTGCCACCAAGCTCGGCGAAGTATTTACAATCATTACCCAAGGAACCAAAACACTAGCGATCATCGACAATCCCTTTGTAAAAGACGGTGTCAAAGGGACGATCTACAAAGTGGATGGCGATAAAGTATATATCAAAAACACTCTTGCGTATAATCAGAAGGGTGGGACATGGAGTGCCATCAGCAATCTAAACAGTGCAGTAGAAGTGGAGCTGCAGCCCAATACCATTATGATCAAAAACAGCCAACCAGTATCAAAGCTTCAACTAGAAGAAGGGGATCGCATTCGCGTTATGAAGGAATTCACGACTACCCCGGTGACTAGCGGTAGTGTGATCAAAGGCTATATCATCTTTGTGGAAAAATAAGGAGGGATAAGATGAAAAAGATTGCAGTGATACTAACAGCAGTGATCATGATAGGAATACTCCCTAGTAGAGTATATGGGCAGGATGGACTTTTGGGCTACTTTGGAGGGATCTCAGAGGGTACTCGCCTCAAAAAGCCAACCCAACAGGCTCAAGCCAAAGCAGGTAGAGTCCAAAACAATCAGGAAACGCTCAATTATAAAGAAGTACTGTTTATCACAGGAGAACCTATCGAAATTCAGGGTACTCTGCAGATCTCCGCATCGGGAGGGGTAGTAGATACACAAGATACGGGCACATTCACGGAAACGTATAAAGTAGTGAATGCACGGGATAAAGAAGCTAAAGTGACTGTATCCAGAGATCTCTCTGTAGAAATACAGTATGATAGGGATAAGGATACAGGTCAAGTGATCAAAACGGTCAAAAGTGTAAAGACATGGAGAGAAACTGTGCGAATAGGGGAAGGCAAGACATACCAATTAGACCCCAGACAGTCTAAGTTTTATAAAAGTGTGATCACAGACAAGACCCCTGGAGTTACATACTACAGGGGAGATCTAACCCAACAAGCTGTATATACTGCACAACAGGCAGGAGGACAGAATGAAAGTACAGAAGTGATCACAGTAAATATGAAAGGCCCCTTTTATGGCTATGATCAACCATACTCCCGAACAGAAGTACAAAATCTGGAGGTGGTAGTAGAATCCAAATCAGGAGATAAGACTTGGCAGCTTCATGCCAATGTGCTCCCTTCTGTCACAGTAAAACGCACCCTCCAGTATGCAAAAAATGAGCTAAAGGCTTTTAGTATGGAAGGAAACTACAGGGAAATCATGGAAAATCATGGAGGGATGGAGTATAACATCTTCATAGGCCCTGATTCTTTAGATAAAGTAAAAATGAAGGGGAGCCTATCGATTCCTACATTTAATAGTATTGAACAGCTCCCTGCGATCAATCTTAGTTTTCTTAAAGCGCACTTTGCTAAAGACGATATCGAGAAATTGTATAGCATGAAAATATTAGATGGAGATCCTAGATATTTTAAACCTAACGAGGTAATGACTCGTTCTCAGTTTATCAAAGCCCTATGTAAAGCCATCAACATAGGAGAAGAACCACAGGTAGCTACCACCAAGAGGACTGCGTCAGCGAATAAGCAGCCAGAAGCGAAAGAAGTCATATTTGCAGATGTACAGCCTAATCACATGGATTATCCCTACATTATGGCAGCCTATAAAAATGGTTTGGCATTAGGAGGAAGAGGCAGATTTCGACCCGATGAGCCGATTACGAGACAGGAAGCTTTCGTGGTCTATATGCGCGTACTAGGACTCAATGCATTAGGATTAGATCCTACGCCCATTACTCCCTTTAAAGATGATGCGAAGATCGATGGATGGGCCAAACAGGATATTTATGCATCGTACAATCTAGGACTCATTCGTGGAGATCAAAATGGAAACCTCCGACCCAAAGATCGTATTAGCAAAGGAGAGGGCGCAGCCCTCATCAATCGGTTGATTGACTATATGAGAGAAGGAATGGAAAGAGAATACAGAAGAAAGATGGACTATTATAAAAGCTAGCGTGCAGACACAGAAGATAGGAGGAACAAACATGAAGTGGATCAATAAAAATCTTTCCATAGGCATATTGATTTTGGTCTTGACCCTAGCTCCAATCCCCGTGTGGGGTCAAACAGCAGGCAAAGTAACTACAGAAGATGCGGCGAGAGCCGTACAAGAGATGATGGAAGAAATCATGACTCGGTATGTAGGGAGCGAAGTGACTCCAGAGATGCTTCGGGATGCAGCGCTCAAAGGCATGTTTGGTATACTAGATGACTATAGTGAGTACTATACGCCCAAGGAGTATCAGGATTTTGTGACTAGCCTATCTGGAGAATTTGTAGGCGTAGGGATTCAGATCCATATGAAAGAGGAGAACATAGAAGTGGTTCGTCCCCTCAAGGACTCTCCTGGTGCCAAAGCAGGCATTTTGGCTGGAGACATCATCCAAAAGGTAGATGGAAAAGAAATTCAGGGATTATCCTTAGATCAAGTGGTATCCATGATTCGCGGAAAACAAGGCAGCAAAGTGAAACTCACTGTCCGTAGAGGTACACAAACCAAAGAATTTACCATTACCAGAGCCTTGATCAAAGATGCAGGCATCCATGTTCAAACTATATCAGAGATATTTCCAAAAACATCCAAAGACGCCACCAAGCATATGCGGTATATCGCGATTACCAGCTTTAATGCGCAAGTAGCAGAGGATCTCCGACGAGAACTTCGGCAGGCTACAGCCCAAGGCGTGACGCATATCCTATTTGATGTACGGGACAACCCAGGTGGATATCTAGACCAAGTCATCGAGATTTGTAAGATGCTCGTTCCCAAAGGGCCTATCGTGCATACGGTAACCAAAGAGGGAGATATGGAAACTTTCTCCTCTAGTCTGCAAAAAGTACCCTTTAACATGGTCGTACTGATCAATGGGAATAGTGCTTCTGCATCAGAAATATTTGCGGGGGCTCTCAAAGACTCGGGTGCTGGAACACTGGTAGGGCAAACCACTTTTGGAAAAGGGATCGTACAGCAGACTGGCACCATAGATGGAAATCTTATGTACAAAATGACTATCCAAGAATACTTGACCCGTAATCAAAATCATATCCATAAAAAAGGAATCGAACCAGATATCAAAATAGAATTCCCTACTCTTTTGGAAGCCACGAGCAAACCATTGAAGATCAAAGATACAGGGAAAGCTGTGGAAAAAGTAGAAAAGATCCTACAGTTTTTGGGATATGATGTAGGTGTAGTCGATGAGCGCTTTGATACGAAAACGCATACTGCGGTATTTGATTTCCAAAACCTATACAAGCTCCCTGCCACAGGGCAAGTAGATAAAGATACCATAAAAAAAATCAATGAAGTCGTGGGTAAAGCGCTGCAGGAAAAAGATAGGGTGCTAGAAAAAGGATATGAAATCTTGAAACAGATGAAATAATGCCTTGACAATCCTAACTACGGATTATACAATAGAAAAGTTAAAAATGAGTCAAATCTTTCGTCGAGGTGAACTTTATGCAAACGAAATATATATTTGTCACTGGAGGTGTCGTATCTGGTCTTGGAAAAGGGATCACTGCCGCATCATTAGGAAGGCTGCTAAAAGCAAGAGGCAAGCATGTAACAATTCAAAAATTTGATCCCTATATCAATATCGATCCAGGAACCATGAGCCCTTACCAACATGGGGAAGTATTTGTAACCGATGATGGCGCCGAAACAGACTTGGATTTGGGACATTACGAGCGTTTTGTAGATGAAAGCTTGAGCCAGTACAGCAGCGTAACGACTGGTAAAATATATTGGAGTGTATTAAATAAGGAACGAAAAGGGGAATATCTGGGCGCAACCGTACAGGTCATCCCTCATATCACCAATGCCATCAAAGATCGGATTTATCGAGTAGGTAAATCAGCACAGTCCGATATCGTGATCACAGAGATCGGAGGTACTGTAGGGGATATCGAAAGTCTTCCATTTCTGGAGGCGATTCGTCAGGTTACCAATGATGTAGGTCGGGAAAATGTCCTGTATATCCATGTCACGCTGATCCCGTATCTGAACAAATCTGGAGAAATGAAAACCAAACCTACTCAGCACTCGGTCAAAGAGCTACGCTCTATAGGGATTCAACCAGATATCATCGTATGCCGAACAGAAAAGCCCCTATCCCAAGATATGAAGGATAAGCTTTCCTTGTTTTGTAATGTAGAAAAAGACTGTGTAGTCCAAAATCTAGATGCCAGAAGCCTATATGAAGTCCCGCTGATGCTAGAGAAACAAGGTCTCGCAACCATCGTATGTCGTAAACTGGGGATGCCTTGTACTGAGCCCGATCTTACAGAATGGTGTCAGATGGTCGACACAGAACAACATCTCACCCAAAAAGTCACTATTGCCCTAGTAGGCAAATATGTAGAATTATTTGATGCCTATCTTTCCATCGTAGAATCCTTAAAACATGCAGGGATCTACAATAAAGCAGAGGTCAATATCCAGTGGGTGAATTCTGAAGGTGTGAATGATCAAAATGCAGCAGAGTTTCTCAAAGAAGCAGATGGTATACTGATTCCGGGTGGATTTGGAGACCGTGGTGTAGAAGGCAAGATCGCAGCGATCCGATATGCTAGAGAGCAAAAAGTACCATTCTTTGGCATATGTCTTGGAATGCAGTGTGCGGTGATCGAATATGCGCGTAGTATACTGGGACTTGCAGCTGCGCACAGCTCTGAACTAAATCCAGAGACACCGTATCCTGTGATCGACATTATGCCAGAGCAAAAAGATATCGATGAATTAGGTGGAACGATGCGATTAGGTGCCTATCCTTGTAAAGTATCCAAAGACTCTTTTGCATACAAAGCCTATGGAGAAGAATTGATCTATGAACGGCACCGTCATAGATATGAATATAATAACGAATACAGAAAACAGCTCACAGAAGCAGGGCTGAAGATCACTGGACTGTCCCCAGATGACCGTTTGGTAGAGATGGTGGAGATCGAAGATCATCCTTGGTTTGTTGGAGTCCAGTTCCATCCTGAGTTCAAATCTAGACCCAACCGCTCTCATCCGCTATTTAGAGACTTTATTGCGGCAAGCTTAGGAGAGCTCACAAAATAGATTTTCATCAAATTCGTTCTTTTAAAGTCCTTAACAAGCAAAGAGTAAAAAACATCCTCTGATTTGCATTATACAAATCGGAGGATGTTTTTTTAAGATTATATGGAAAAATATAGAAAACATGATATAATATTGTATAAAATAGATCTTGTATTTATACAGCGTAAATAGACTAGATCTAGTACTGTATGCTGTAGATATAGGAAACATAGGAGGGAAATGTCGATGAAAAGCAAGGTAGCTGCTATAATACTGCTGCTTGGCTGCTTCATGTGGACAAAAACCGTACTTGCGAATGAACAGTGGAATACAGTCTTTCAGTGGAAAACGACAGTAGATTCTATTATTGTGGCACAACCCTATGTAGATGAAGAGGAAAACATCTATATATATACAGATCAAAACCAGATCCAGTCCTTTGACAAGGAAGGAAATCGCAGGTGGAGCTATGGAAGCCCACATCACAAAGTGACAAAGCCGTATTTTTATAAAGAAGGGATGATCGTAGTCACGCAGCAGGGATCTGTATATGTACTAGACTCACAGGGGCAACAACGACTGTTGATAGACAAACTGCGACCAGAGTCTACATCACCATACATCTTCAAGGATATTTTTTTGTGGGGTAGGCAAAACTGTGTATATATCCTCTATAGATATGAGGGACAAGCTTACCTAGACTATATCCATCCAGAAATAGGTAGGCTAAGAGATACGGTACAGGTAGGAGATATTAAAGTAGGAACTGCGCCCACGATGGACGATCAAGGACATTCCTATATCTTATATAGGAAAGGATCGGATAGTTATAAAACCGTATATCTGCAAAAAAGACAAGAGCTGATAGAACTTCCCCTATGGGATATAGCAGTGGTGCAACATATTGGAGGAACAGAAGAAAGTCTAGAAATGACTGTCGCAGGAGAAAGAGTATATATGTCTCTGACAAAACACGGGGTATATGGCTATCCCACAAACCGTACTCCGGAAGTTCTGCCGCAGCAAGCGATTCCTTTGTGGCGTCTACAGGGAGATCCAAGTATTGCGGTTACCATACAAAAAGCAGATAGCAGGGGATACCTATATATGATGGATAATCAGTACTGCCCTGATCCTTCAAGGCCAGGCTCTACTCAGAAGAATGCTATTCGGGTTATCGATATACGTAATCCTCATGAGATGAGAGATATAAAGGATATCAATGCGATCCGTACTTCAGAAAGAGGTACAGTATTGCACAGCAAATATCGAGGTGGATATGGAACTACAGGATGTGTACAGGTAGATCATCTAGATAGAATTTATTATACTTTTGTTTCCTCAGACAAAACGCAGCATATCCAGATTGACAGGTTTGAGGAAGATACAAAGTGCATAGAGCAAAAAGCCAGAGTAATATTTCAAGATCCTATGCAAAATCCTTCCAGACTATACTTTTATGTCACACCCAAGGGAGAAATCATAGGCGCAGATGAAAAAAACGGATTATGGAAAGCCCTATTAACAAAACCGAGCTCTGTCAATATCCATAAACCCCCCAAACAAAATACTATTTTTTTTACATGGGAAGAAGTGCATAACTTTATTACAGGTCAAAAAGCCCAGAACTATGAAGTGCAGCGGTATAAAGCGGGACAAGTAGATCAGGTATGGGAAATACAGGACAATGATTTTACGGATATCCCTTTAGAAGAAGGGTTTTATACCTATAGGGTGACCCCACTGTGGGGTGTAAATAGAGGAGTGGGTGGGGAAGTATCCATCATGTATGTGCCGTATACACCACCTAGTATACATGTAGAAGGGCTGCCGCAGCAAAGCATGACCAATCAAGACGTGGTACTGCATATACAAAGTACCTATGGTACGTATAGTGCGATCTTAAATGAGGCGCCCTATATTTCTGGTACAGTCATTTCCAAAGAAGGGCAGTATCAATTAACCATACAGACCATAGACCAAGAAGGAGATGTATATGGAGAAGCTGTGAAATACAGCTTTGGTATTGATAAAACACCGCCTATACTATCTATAGAGCAGGAATATAAGAAACAAGAGGGAGTACAAGGCCAAGTACATATACACGTATATACCAATGATCCACAAGCAGTGATCTTTATCAATGAAGGAGTCTATGAGCACCCATATATACTGGAGGGAACAGGTCAGTATATATTGGAGATCATGGCGGTAGATCCTGCTGGAAATCAATGCAAACAAATCGTAGAAATTACGCTGGAAGCAGAAATCTTGCCAGAAGAACCAGAAGAACCAGAAGAAAAAATACCACCAACACAGCCACAAGAACCAAAAGAAGAAACGCCACCAATACAACCAGAAGAACC
>CALKRZ010000174.1 GCA_937989765.1 uncultured Clostridia bacterium
AACAAATCTACTATTCCTACATCCGCATAAGATAGCTTTTCATTAATTTAGGAGGCACACAAATGGATCAACAACTAATAACCTATTGGGCATCTGTTCTCAAAATTTTAGAAACAGAAACATCTCCTGTAAGCTTCGAGACATGGTTTAAACATTTGAAGCCTATTGCGATTGAAAAAAATTCTTTTCTTTTAGAAACGCATGATGATTTTTCTAAGGGAATTATTGAACAACGCTATTTTCGTCTCATTCAAAATGCAATCAAACAAGTTACAAACCGAGAATATGAATTAAAAGTTATTCTGCCCAATGAATACCAATCCAATAAATCTTCCTCTGCCAAAGCAATGGAGCTGAGACAAGATCCCCTAGATTATCAGAGTAATCTTAATCCACGGTATGTATTTGATAAATTTGTAGTAGGAAATAGTAATCGTATGGCTCATGCTGCGGCTCTAGCTGTTGCAGAGGCACCTGCAAAAGCATACAATCCATTATTTTTATATGGAGGCGTAGGACTTGGAAAGACTCACCTTATGCATTCGATTGGACACTTTATTTCCTCTCAAAACCCTGATTCAAAAGTATTATATGCATCTTCCGAAAAATTTACAAATGAATTAATCAATTCTATTAGAGACGATAAAAATGAACAATTTCGTAAAAAATATAGAAATATTGATGTCCTACTAATCGATGATATTCAGTTCATTGCAGGAAAAGAACGAACGCAAGAAGAATTTTTTCATACCTTTAATACCCTTCATGAAGCCAACAAACAGATTATTATATCTAGTGATCGCCCTCCCAAAGAAATACAAACCTTAGAAGATCGTCTTCGTTCTCGATTTGAGTGGGGATTGATCGCAGACATACAGCCTCCAGATCTAGAAACCAGAATTGCCATTTTACGAAAAAAAGCTGACTCTGAAGGGCTCATGATCCCCAATGAAGTAATGAGCTTTGTGGCTAAATACATTATTTCTAACATCCGAGAACTAGAAGGCGCACTCAATAGAATCGTAGCATTTTCTACCCTAGCCAATAGAGAAATTACAATAGAATTAGCTGGAGAAGCATTAAAGGATCTTATGTCTGCTGAGAAAGCTAAGCCTATTACCTCTGAACTGATTCAGGAGATCGTTGCACATCACTATGGCTTAAAACTTGAAGATTTAAAATCTAAAAAAAGAACACAGAATATTTCTTTTCCACGTCAAATCGCAATGTATCTCTGTAGAAACCTTACAGATTTATCCCTACCAAAGATCGGAGAAAAATTTGGTGGCCGAGATCATACAACCATTATTCATGGATTTGAAAAAATAACCCAAGATATAAAAAAAGATGCTGATCTACAAAAAACTTTACTAGATTTGGAGAAAAAAATTACTGGGAAATAAGTATTCACACCTATAGGGTATTTTTATGTGTATACACTGTGGATAATTTTATAAATAAGTGAACGCTGTGAACACTGTGGATAAATCTATCTTTATTTAAAGAATTATTCACAGTGTTATTCGTCTCACGTTTTCCACAATTCTAACCGTATTAGGGGTTATCCACAAATTCACAGCCCTTACTACTATCATTACTCAATCCATTTTATTATTTTATATAAATATCCAGAAAGGAGTTATTCACAAAATGAAAATATATTGCCAAAAAGATGTCTTATTAAACAGTGTAAATACAGTATCAAAAGCGGTATCTAATCGTACTACTTTACCTATATTAGAATGCATATTATTAACAGCAACTCCTACGGTTTTTAAATTAACAGGAAATGATCTGGAATTAGGAATCGAAAGTACTGTAGCCGCAGTGGTAGAGCAATCTGGAAATATAGCTTTAGAAGCTAAAATATTTTCAGAAATTGTAAGAAGACTGCCTGATCAAGAAGTAGAAATATGTGTGGATGAGCAAAATATAACAACTATAAAATGTGCAAATTCTGAGTTTCGTATTATGGGACAACCAGGTTCTGAGTTTCCTGCCTTACCAGAAGTAGAAAAACTACAAGAATTTATTCTACCTCAAGCTGAGCTTAGAAATATGATTAGGCAAACTATTTTTTCTGTGGCTTTAGATGAAACGAAACCCATATTAACAGGAGAACTGATGGAAATAAAACAAGGAGCACTACATATGGTAGCTGTAGATGGTTACCGAGTTTCCTTCAAAAAAATAGATCTATCAATTGAGAATGAAAATTTAAAAGCTGTAGTCCCAGGAAAGACATTGAATGAGATTAGTAAAATATTGTCTTCTGAAGAAGAAAATGTATCCTTATATTTTGCAGATAAACATATTTTATTTGATTTGGGTGGTAGTATTGTTGTTTCACGTTTGTTAGATGGAGAATTTTTAAAATACGAACAAATTTTTTCTAAGGATTATGAAACCAAGATACAAGTAGATCGTAGATCTTTACTCATGAGTATTGAAAGAGCTGCATTGATTTCTAGAGAAAATAAGAAGAATCCTATTAAAGTTCAGCTAGTAAATGATAAGATGATTATTACTTCAAATACGGAATTAGGTACAGCGCATGAAGAACTAACAGTAGAAATGGAAGGTAAAGATTTAACCATTGCATTTAATCCTAAATACCTTATCGATGTACTAAAAGTAATAGAAGATGACCAAGTTTGCATATTATTTACATCTTCCTTGAGTCCGTGTATTATAAAACATTTGACAGAGGATATATATAAATATCTCATTTTACCCATTCGTCTTAATACATAGGGATATCTCTTATATATTAAATAAGCTGGTCATAATAAAAAATTAAAACTTTATCAATAATTTTATGATTAAATTTCAAAAATAAGATATAATAAAAGATGCGAAATCCCTTCGCATCTTTTAAATTTTGTATAAGGAGAATAGACATGAAAAAAATTAAAATAAACACAGAATATATTAAGTTAGATCAATTTTTAAAATTTGCTGGTGCAGTGAGTAGTGGTTCAGATGCAAAGTTTTTAATTCAAGAAGAAAAAATAAAGGTAAATGGTGAGATAGCTACACAGAGAGGCAAAAAGTTACGATCGGGAGATCAAATAGAAGTAGAAATAGATCAAAAAGAATGCTATGAAATAGAATAATACCACTATAGGAGCGCTGGAGATGTTTATTAAACAGGTTCATCTACATAATTTTAGAAATTATACCACATTATCACTGTCTCTCCATCCTTCTATTACTATTTTTTATGGAAATAATGCACAAGGTAAAACTAATATACTGGAATCTATTTATATTTGTGCCTTGGGTCGATCTCATCGTACTCATTCAGATAAAGAATTGATTCGGTTTTCACAAGAAGAAGCCCATATTCAACTCCAAATGAACAAAAAAAACCGAGAAGAACGGATTGATATACATATAAAAAAGGATATCAAAAAAGGTGCAGCCATTAATGGTATTCCTGTGAAAAAACTAGGAGAATTATTAGGCACTTTACATGTAGTGATGTTTTCGCCAGAAGATTTGCAGCTTATAAAAGGAGGTCCAGCAGAAAGAAGAAGATTTTTAGATATGGAAATTTGTCAGTTGAGTTCTATCTATTTTTATGATTTACAACAATATTACAAAGTACTTAGACAGCGAAACAATCTCTTAAAAGAAATACAAAAAAAACCACAAGTAAGAGATACTTTATTTGTATGGGATGAACAATTGATTCAATATGGTAGGAAAGTGGTACAAGCAAGAGAAATATTTATTCAAAAATTAAATACTATTTCTGCTACAATTCATACGCATATAACGGGTGAAAGAGAAGTTTTTCAGATTCAATATAAACCCTATATAAGTGCACAATTATTTGAACAAAAACTTCAAAAATCTTTAGAGAGAGACTTATTGCAAGGGAGCACCTCTGTAGGTCCTCATAGAGACGATATTTCATTTTGTATTAATCATGTGGATGTGCGTACCTATGGTTCGCAAGGGCAGCAAAGAACAGCCGCTTTATCCATAAAACTAGCAGAAATAGAACTAATCAAAGAAGAAATAGGAGAAGCACCCGTTTTATTATTAGATGATGTTCTTTCAGAACTAGATGAAAGTAGACAAAATTATCTACTTTCTCATATACAGGGTATCCAAACTTTATTAACTTGTACTGGTATTGAAGATTTGGTGAACAAACAGGTTGCTAAAGGATTTTTATATAGAGTCAATAATGGAATAGTGGAAAATACTGTCTAGTAGTATATATTTAACTAGGCAATATTTTTTCAGCATCCTATGTTTTTAAGTTTCAATAAAACTTGTATACAGTATATGAATACGGTATAATATTTTATTAGAGATTTATATGCTTTAAGGAGGAATTACAATGTTTTTGCATATAGGGGCGGATATAGAAGTGCCATTAAAAGACATTATCACAATATTTGATAACCATTCTGCAAATTATTCTAAAATAACCCAAGAATTTTTACATATGGCGAATGAAGAAGAATTTATACGGAAAATATCCAATGATCCTCCTAAGTCTATCGTTGTAACAGAGCAAAATAAAAAAAGTATTATTTATTTATCTCCTATATCATCTACAACGCTACAAAAAAGAATCCATTTTATTAGCAATATTGCTAAAATATAATATTATATAAATTTCAATCTATACGGTTTTGATCTGTAAAGAGGAGAGATAGTATATGACTTCAGAATATAATGAAAATCAGATTCAAGTCTTGGAAGGATTAGAGGCTGTTCGGAAAAGACCAGGTATGTATATAGGCAGTACATCTTCAAAAGGTCTTCATCATCTTGTATATGAAATAGTGGATAATGCTGTGGATGAAGCACTAGCAGGTTATTGTGATACCATAGAAATAATTATTCATCCGGATAATTCTATTTCTGTACAGGATAATGGGAGAGGTATTCCTATTGGTATTCACCCTCAAAAAGGTATACCAGCCGTTGAAGTAGTATTCACTGTACTGCATGCGGGTGGAAAATTTGGCGGAGGAGGATACAAAGTATCTGGAGGACTCCATGGGGTAGGTGCTTCTGTTGTCAATGCTCTATCAGAATCGCTCATAGTTCAAGTACATACAGAGGGTAAGGTATATGACCAAACATATGAAAGAGGAAATGTACTAAAACCTTTAACCGAGATCGGAGAAACACAAAAAAGAGGTACTTTTGTTCACTTTAAGCCTGATTCTGAGATTTTTGAAGAAACTGAATATCAGTATGATATCTTGCGACAAAGATTTAGAGAAATGGCTTACTTGAATAAAGGTTTACGAATTATACTGAAAGATACCAGACCCGAACGCGAAAAAGAAAAAGAGTTTTACTATGAAGGTGGTATTAAAGAATTTGTAGCCTATATTAATAAAAATAAAGATCCATTGCCTGGAAGTGCATTTTATGCGGAGGGACAAAAAGAAGGTGTAGCCGTAGAAATTGCTTTTCAATATAATGATGGATATGTAGAAAATTTATATAGTTTTGTAAATAACATTAATACCACTGAGGGAGGAACTCATGTCAGTGGCTTTAAGAGTGCAATCACGAAAACCTTAAATGACTACGGTAGAAAAATGAATATACTCAAAGAAAATGATAAAAATCTATCGGGCGATGATGTACGAGAAGGTATTACCACAGTGATTAGCATAAAGATTGAAGACCCCCAATTTGAAGGACAGACAAAAACAAAATTGGGTAATAGTGAGGCTAGAGGTGCAGTTGAAAGTATATTATCAGAGCAGTTAACATATCATCTAGAACAAAATCCATCTATGGCAAAAGTGATACTGGAAAAAGCACTGACAGCGGCAAGGGCACGAGATGCAGCCAGAAAAGCAAGAGAATTGGTTCGAAGAAAGAATGTATTAGAAAGTAATAGTCTACCTGGAAAGTTAGCAGATTGCTCAGAAAAAGATCCGGAAAAAAGTGAAGTATATCTAGTCGAAGGAGATTCTGCAGGTGGTTCTGCAAAATCTGCTAGATCAAGGCAAACCCAAGCGATATTACCTCTACGGGGTAAAATTATGAATGTAGAAAAAGCAAGACTGGATAAGATTTTAGCAAATGAAGAAATCAAAGCAATGATTACTGCTTTTGGTGCTGGAATATCCGATGATTTTGATATCGCGAAACTCCGGTATCATAAAATCATTATTATGACGGATGCTGACGTGGATGGAGCACATATTCGCACGCTACTTCTCACATTTATGTATCGATATTTGAAACAATTGATCGAAACGGGAAAGGTCTATATTGCGCAGCCACCTTTATACAAAGTAGAAAAAAGCAAAAAAGTACATTATGTGTATAATGAAAAACAACTAGAAAAACTTTTAGAGGAAATTGGACGTGAAGGTATTACCATGCAGCGATATAAAGGTTTGGGGGAAATGAATCCCGATCAGTTGTGGGATACGACGATGAACCCAGAAACACGTACTTTAGTGCGTGTAGAATTGGATGATGCGATTGCAGCAGAGGATATTTTTACAAAGCTCATGGGAGATAAAGTAGAACCTAGGCGAGAATTTATTCAAGAGTACGGAAGATATGTAAAGAATTTAGATATATAGAGTAGCGGAGAAGAAAGGAGATCCAGTATGGATGATACACAATTTGACAAGATCATTCCTATAGATATAGAAGAAGAGATGAAGCGTTCCTATATTGATTATGCCATGAGTGTAATCGTATCAAGAGCTCTTCCGGATGTCCGAGATGGTTTAAAACCTGTGCATAGGCGGATTTTATATGCGATGAATGAATTGGGATTAGAGCCGAATAAGCCCCATCGTAAATCCGCTCGTATCGTAGGGGAAACCATGGGTAAGTACCATCCGCATGGAGATAGTTCTATTTATGATGCGATGGTTCGAATGGCTCAGGAATTTTCGACTCGGTATCTTTTAGTAGATGGTCATGGTAACTATGGTTCTGTAGATGGAGATAGTCCTGCCGCTATGCGTTATACAGAAGCAAGACTTAGTAAGATTGCCACAGAACTTTTGGCGGATATAGAAAAACAGACGATAGATTATGGTCCTAACTTTGATGAATCTTTAAAAGAACCATTGGTATTACCTTCTCGGTATCCTAATCTATTAGTCAATGGATCTTCTGGTATAGCAGTAGGGATGGCAACGAATATTCCGCCCCATAATTTAACAGAAGTCATACAAGCTGTTATCAAAATCATTGATAATTTTGTACAGGAAAATCGCGAAACAGATATTGAAGAACTACTCGACATTGTCAAAGGACCTGATTTTCCCACCGGTGCTACTATATTAGGCAAAGAAGGTATTAAGCAAGCCTATAGAACTGGACGGGGAAAAGCGAAGGTTCGGGCAGATGTAACCATAGAGCCTATGGGCACAAATCGTCAGCAAATTATTGTAGATTCTTTACCGTACCAAGTAAATAAAGCACGGCTCATTGAAAAAATAGCAGAACTAGTCAAGGATAAAAAGATTGAAGGCATTTCTGATCTGCGAGACGAATCAGATCGTACAGGCATGCGTGTTGTCATTGAGTTAAAAAGAGATGCCAATGCGAATGTAGTATTAAATCAGTTGTATAAATATACACAAATGCAGGAAACATTTAGCATGAATATGCTGGCTTTGGTCAAAAATGAACCAAAGTTACTTAATTTACATGAAATGCTGACGCATTATCTGGAGCATCAGAAAGATGTAGTCACAAGAAGGACGCAGTATGATCTTGCTAAAGCGAAAGAAAGAGCCCATATCTTAGAAGGACTCCGAATAGCACTCGATTATATTGATGAGGTTATTGCGATCATACGAGGTTCTAAAGGGACGCAAGAAGCAAAACAAAACTTAATAGATCGTTTTGCCCTGTCAGATAAACAAGCACAGGCTATCGTAGATATGCGACTTCGTAGCTTGACAGGTCTTGAAAGAGAAAAAATAGAAAATGAATATAGAGAGCTTTTGGCTTTAATCCAAGAACTAGAGGGTGTTCTCAATGATGAAACTAGACTGTATGCAGTCATCAAAGAAGAATTATCTATTATTATGGCTAAATATGGTGATGAACGTAAAACGAAGATGATTTTTGATGAAGGAGAAATTAATCTAGAAGATCTTATAGATGAGGATACAACGGTTATCACCATGACGCATCTAGGATATATAAAAAGACAGCCTTTGGATACATATAAGAGCCAAAATAGAGGTGGCAGGGGTATTATGGGTATGCAGACCCGGGATGAAGATTTTATTCAAAATATATTCATTTCCTCTACCCATGATTATTTATTGTTCTTTACCAATATGGGTAAAGTATATCGCTTGAAGGCTTATGAAGTACCAGAATCAGGTAGAACTGCCAGAGGGACAGCGATCGTAAACCTGTTGCAAATCGATGCAGGAGAAAAAATTACTGCTGTGATTCCTATCAAAGAGTATACAGAGGGAGTTTGCCTCATCATGGCAACCCAAAAAGGACTCATCAAAAAGACTTGTATTATGGAATATGCAAATATCCGTAAAGGTGGCTTAATTGCGATCGGGCTTCGAGAAGATGATGAATTGATCGAAGTAAAAATAGCCGATGGAGATCAAGAGGTATTTATTGGTACAAGGATGGGTCAAGGGATCCGTTTTTCAGAAAATGATGTTCGCATGATGGGAAGGACAGCAATGGGTGTTCGTTCTATCAAACTCAATGACGGTGATGAAGTAGTAGGCATGGAGCTAGCCGTACCAGACCAAGATGTACTGATTGTAACAGAAAAAGGACTTGGCAAGCGTACAAAAGTGAAAGAGTTTACTAAGCAAAATCGTGGAGGAAAAGGCGTAAAGTTATATCGTATTAATGAGAAGACAGGAAAGATCGTAGGTATTCAAATCGTAAATGACCAAGAAGATGTAATTATGATCACATCGGAAGGCATTATCATCCGTTTGAGAGTAAAAGAAATATCTACCATGGGTCGAGTGACTCAAGGGGTCAAGCTTATGAATCTGGATGAAAAAGTACATGTAGTATGTATTGCAAAAATTGTGCAGGAAGAAGAAATGGAAGAAGAAGAATTACAAAAACAAGAAGTACAGGAAGAAGAAGTATAAAAAGAAGAAGTATGATAAAGATA
>CALKRZ010000175.1 GCA_937989765.1 uncultured Clostridia bacterium
GCAACTGAAAGAAAATAACTGGTCAAAGATGCTGAGGATATTTTGTGTCAGACAAGGAAGCAGGTTCCGTTGCTAGTGGAACTATCAGCGGGTTCTGCTGACGCGGTATGACGCAAAATAGACCAGCAGATTGACTAGTTATTTTTTTGAAGTTGCCTAAGAAGAATGTGAAGACACATTCTTTTTATACTTTGTCATCATTTTGTCAACATACTTATACGACTCTTGTATACACTATAAGGTATATTGTGAAAAGGAGTGTTCAATATGCGGATTCATATCGGGTATGTAGCGATAGCGCTTAAGCTGCCCAAAATCACCTCTTCAAGCACTGTGACATATACGCATTATCAAAAGCTTACTTCCGAAGAGGACAAGATCAGTAAGTTGAAAAAAGTTACATTATCTAATCTAGATGATCTTTATACGATACTGCAGTATAATATAGATCGTAATATTCATTTTTATCGTATTACTTCCAAACTAGTGCCTCTAGCTACACATCCACAGATAGAGCACTGGGATTATCGACGATATTTCAAAGTGGATTTTGAACGGATTGGTAAATTAGTCAAAGAGAATGGAATGAGAGTGGATACGCATCCCGATCAGTTTAATGTATTAAATAGCATTCAAGAATCTGTAGTAGAAGCGACGATACGAGATTTGTGGTATCACACACATATTTTTGAAGATATGAAATATCCTGAAGGAAAGATGGTGCTGCATATCGGAAGCAGCCAAGGTGGCAAGGATCAGGCGATAAATAGATTTGTACAAAATTTTGAAAAGGCACCAAGAGAAATTACAAGCCGCCTGATATTAGAAAATGATGATAAAACATTTACTACCAAAGAAGTACTAGAAATCTGTAAAATGGTAAAAACACCCATGGTACTGGATGTGCATCATGACCTATGTAATCCTAGTGAAATAGGTTTGGAAAAAATGATAGAAGATATATTTAGCACATGGGATGGACAAACCCTACCCCCAAAAGTGCATATTTCTAGCCCTAAGGAGGGAGGAACAGATCGAAAGCATGCAGATTATGTGAATGTAGACGATTTTATCCGATTGGTGGAACTTATGAGGCCTCTTAATAGAGATGTAGATGTGATGTTAGAGGCAAAACAAAAGGATTTAGCGGTATGGAAGCTAGTTGCAGATCTGAAAGTAAGAAGGAAAGAATGGCAATGGGTGGATGAAACTACCTTAGAGATTTAGATAAAATCTAGCATTGAGCATAAAACTATAGATAGAAACGTATGTATAGTATACAGAAGACATAGTCATGAAATGGTATACGGCATAGTTTTTAGTAAGAGAGAAGAGAAAGGACTATGAATATTTACGAAAATATTTTAGTAAAACAAGAAAAAAAGAAAAGATTGCGTATATCTATATAAAAAGGGGGAATTTTTGTGAGAGAATTAATCGCAAGGCTCATTATTAATACCGCATCCTTATACGCAGCGGGACAAATGATTAAGGGAATGACAGTAGATACATGGACGATAGCTTTTGTTGGGGCGATTGTATTTAGTGTTCTGAATATGACAGTCAAACCTATATTGAAAGTCATCTCATTACCAGTTACCTGTTTAACCATTGGGCTTTTTAGCTTGCTGATCAATGGAGCTATTCTAGGACTTACGGCATTATTTACCAGTATTCAGATCACAGGATTTGGAGCAGCGGTTACAGGGGCGATGGTAGTCAGCATCATTAATTGGCTTCTGGGCATCATTTTCTTAGGCAAAAAAGAAGACTAACAAGGATATAAAGGAGAACGACATGAGAATGCGAAGGAAACCAGGGGCAGAAGATCAGCTCCAAGCACATGAGAGAGTTATTACAGAACCCGCAGCACATAAGGGGGGATGGAAGGATATTTTTGAGCAACAGAATCCCCTTCATATAGAAATAGGGACAGGAAAAGGTAGATTTATTACGAAGATGGCAGAACAACATCCTTCTATTAATTATATTGGCATAGAGAAAGAAGCCAGTGTACTGATTAGTGCATTAAGATATCTGAAGGAAAACCTGATATCCAATATCCGATTTATATGTATAGATGTAAAGGAGATCGAAGAATTATTTGAGCCAGGAGAAATAGAACGGCTGTATATTAACTTTTGTGATCCTTGGTCCAAAAAGAGGTATGCCAAACGCAGGCTTACCTACAGAGATTTTTTGAAGCGGTATGAGAAACTTTTATCCCCTACAGGGGAGATTCATTTTAAAACGGACAACCAAAAGCTATTTGAGTTTTCATTGAATGAGTTTAGTGATATGGACTGGAAGCTTAAAAATATTACTTTTGATCTGCATAATAGTGATTTTGAGGGCAATATTATGACAGAATATGAAGCAAAGTTTTCAGAGAAGGGCATGCCCATATATCGCTGTGAAGCGATCCCACCGCGTCGATAGTCTACTACAGAAGAAGTATGGAGATTTATTATGAAACGATTTAGTGTTTTTTCAGCGTATGCAGGCTTGCCACGGAGCATATATGTATTATTCTTTGCGAGGATCATCAATCGCATGGGAGATTTTGTGAATCTCATTATGACTTTTTTTCTTACAGAGAGAATGGGAGTAGGTGCGGATCGAGCAGGGACATATGTCATGGCAGTAGGCATCAGCAGTATTATAGGAACGCTTATTAGTGGCAAGATGGCAGATCACATGGGAAGAAAGAAAATCATGCTGTCAGCACAGGTTTTATCCGCCTTATGTTTTATTCCCTGCGGTTTTTTGGGAAAATCCATGTGGATTCCTTATTTGATGATTGCAGCAAGTTTTTTCAATGGAGCGGTTCGTCCAGCGAGCAGTGCCATCATAGCGGACTTGACGAAGGAAGAGGAGCGGAAAAAAGCATTTGCGCTTTTGTATTTAGGGATCAACATGGGTGTAGCGATAGGGCCTATGATTGCAGGATTTTTATATAAAGATTTTATACAGTGGATTTTTTGGGGAGATGCCATTACTACCTTTATAGCAGTCATTTTAGTATTTTTATTTGTACCAGAGACGATGCCTTGTCGTGAGGTGGTAGAGGCGAGCAAAAACGAAATACATAGTGATGAAAGGGCAGAGGAAGGTTCTTTGATAACCGCTTTATGCAAGCGACCTGTTCTTATAACATTTTGTTTGCTCACAGTCATCAGTAGCTTTGTGTATGCCCAGCATGCCTTTGCTATTCCTCTTCAGCTTAACCAGCTCTATGGACAGGATGGGGCAAAGTTATTTGGAGGCATGATGTCTTTTAATGCAGTGATTGTATTAGTCTTTACCACTGTATTGGTTCAATTGACTCGAAATATCAAACCGATCATCAATATAGCGATTGCGTCTTTGTTTTATGCGGTTGGTTTTGGTATGCTGTATATAGCCAGTTCCTACCCTCTTTTCATAGTATCTACATTTTTATGGACGATAGGTGAGATTATGGCTGTAACGAATCAAAACGTATATATTGCTAGTCATACCCCTATGTCTCATAGAGGACGGTTCAATGCGATCACCAATACCGTTTTTGGAGTAGGACATTCAGCAGCACCAAAGCTAGCAGGACTTTTCATCATACGTTATGGCGTCATGCAGATTTGGCCTAGTGTAGCGATCCTCGCTTTATTGAGTGCTGGAGGACTTCTACTGCTCTCGAGGGTCGGACAAGTAGTGCCCGAAAAACAATTGGAAGCATAAAAAAGCAAGGACGAATGCATGTCCTTGCTTTTTTATATTTCAGATTCTAACTGTACAAGAAGTTTATGTGCTTTCAGTCCTCTGTACATCCCGTATAACGCAAATATATGAAACAAGATGCTGAGCCAGTCCTGTACCAAGATAAAAAACAAGGTATCTAGTCCATAGAGCACCATACCAGTGATAAATGCCCAAATCTTTCTATTGTGAGATAGACGACCCAGTACAATAAACAGGAGGATAAAAGCAGCATCTAGTATAGCAGCTACAATTACACCATTTGGAAATAGATAAGGTACGATCGCATTGGTCACTTCTGTAATCCCTAGCCCATAGACAAAGCTGATATTGGCATTCGCAAAAAAAACAATGGTATTGACTAGGGATAGGCCAGCAATCCAATAAAACCATCCAGCACCAGAATGGAGTTGGTTCGTTAAATGGATTTTTGTCTCAATGAGTGCAGGGTCCACAGCGTGAGGCGGTGGTGGAGTTTGTTCAGGTTCGGTATAATTGTTTTGATCTTCGTTCATGATAAGATCCTTTCTCTTAAAAGATTTGTGATGCAGTTGCCAAACGTGTAAGTACAAGGTATAATCTAGATCCATATAGTTCCTAATAGTATACCACAGAAAAAAGTTTTTATTGTAGAAAATCTTGAAAATTGACAAAAAATCTTGTATATAATTTTGTTTTTCAAACTTTACAAAAGGTGTATCGTATATAAGTAAAGTATTATGTAGAGATAGAGGTGAAACAATGGGTATTATTTTCAAATTCATTTTTAAGAATATGCGAGAGAAGAAATTCCGTACATTTTTGATCGTATTTTCCATCATGCTTTCTTCGGCACTATTTTTTGCATCCAATGGGCTTTCGGGTACGATTTCCAATATGTTTGTGGGTGAGATGAAAAAGTATTTTGGGAGTGCAGACATTATCATTCACGCCAATGAACGTTCACCTACCAAGTTTGTAGCGCCTGCGCCTGCTCAGCGTTTAGGAGACAGAGTAGAGTATATAATCGGGTCCGTGGAGGGGCAAGGGTATTATAAACCATCTAAAGAC
>CALKRZ010000176.1 GCA_937989765.1 uncultured Clostridia bacterium
AAGGTATCTAATAGTAGGGGACAGTTCTTGAAGGGTTCAATCGGAAGTTTTGCCCCTAAAATAAGACCTAAACATTAGTTAACATCTAGTGTTTAGGTCTTCATATTTCGTTTAGATACATGTGCAAAATTTTTGATTGCCCTAGAAGAAGGAAGTCGCGGTGATTAGAGCTAATGAATTAGAACTATGGGGTTTGAATCTTTTAACTTTGCATCTTTACCTATTGATTTTGTTGTTTTTAGTAGTACGGGGACATTTCTCTACTATTGAGAAAAGCATCCCAAGATTCGACAGGAATGTCCTAGGCAGAGGTTAGGAATTGAAACGATTATGAGAGAAGTAGAGGAGAAAAGCCGGAGGCGAAGGGGCAGAAAGCAAGGGTAAATTAGATAAAGATAAAAAAGGGCATGGAAAATAAGCGGTGAGAGAAGATCATCGCTGAAGTTGTGAAGATATGCGGGGTGCTTTATGCAGCTCTTATAGTGTTTATGAGAGCTGGCAGGATATGTTGATATAGTATAGTACGGGGACATTTCTCTACTTTTGAGAAAACTGACCTAAGATTCGACAAGAATGCCGTAAAGATGCCGTAGGCAAAGATAGAAAGATAAAGAATTTGGAGAGAAGTTGAGGAAAAAAGCCGAAGGCGAAGTGGCAGAAACAAAAAAAGGGCATGGAAAATAAGCGGTGAGAGAAGATCATCGCTGAAGTTGTGAAGATATGAGGGGTACTTTTTAAGCAGCTCTTATAGTATTTATGAGAGCTGGTAGGAGATGTTGATATTTGGGATGATTTTTGATGAGGTAAAAACCTCTTTGAGATAGCTTGGCCACTTCGGAGATACAAACATTACCTAAAAGTCTACAGATATCCTTGTAGGTGTAGTCGCAAAGACAGCGCAAGAAAAAGGTAGCGATGGCTCTGAAATCCGTGAGTGTATGATTGTATTTGATTTTTAAAAGATGAGGATTATCTAGATTGAGCAGTTTCGAAACAGCAGCAACAACCTCCTGGGGAGAAGTGTCTCGCGCAAGAATAAAGCGTTCGCTGCGGTATTCGTAGGATTTTGTGAGGGATTTAAGTAGTGTTATGAGGTCTTCTTTTTGCGTAATCTTGTTATATTGGGTTACAAATTGGGCATATTTTATTCTGGCAGTCTTTTTATCCTTGGAAAAATAGGATAGGATAAAGTCTTGGTCAATCAGGCCAAAGTCATCATCATAATAGCCGAGATAAATCCCATAGGAAGAAAAATAATATCTATATACACAGTCCTTAAAATCTGGAAGATCCTTGGCATTGTTATGAATATAGGCTGATACGGTTAAGTTGTAGTTATCTTCCTTGATCACTTTACTTTCAAATCTTCCTTGGAAAACATGACCGTGGCGTCGATATTTACGATTATAATAGAGGGCATAACAAAGGTTTAATCCATGCATGAGTTTTGAAATGTCACTGCCTCTGGGGTCTAGTTGGATATGGAGATGAGTATCCAGAAGGCAGTATGAAAGGACCTGGCATTGAAACTTTTCGCAGTAAATCGCCAGAAGTTGTAGATACTTAATCTTATCTTTGTCAGTACGAAAGAGTTGGATTTCACTGATGCTTCTACACATGATATGGTGAGTCGTTTCAGGATTTCTTTTTCTTGAAGCTCTAGGCATAAAAACACCTCCGAACATATGTTTTATTAAACTCATTATTACATAGATCTATACTTGCTGCAAGACAAAAATCAACTTAGTATAGATAAATGCAAGAAATAAAGACAAATATGGCTACAAAACAAGATTTAGCTAGGCTTGAAGATAAGATGGATCATAACCACAGAGCTTTATGTGATGGATGTAGATAAAGTATAGAAAGTACTATGGACATGATAGAAAAATTAGAAAACTAACTGATAAAGTTAAAAATCAAGAAATAGCAGTATGTAAAATAATGCTTTCGACGATTCGTAAGTTTGATAGGGTATGAAAATAAGCATTGTGTAAAGAGGAACCATATGATAAAAAACATAACAGCCGTTTTTCTAGCGTTTATATTGGCCACAGGTGGAGGAATTTATTGGATGAAGAGTTTCATGGGCATTGATATTTTTCAACTATGGAACCAAAAGGAGACCGTGAGGAATACTAAACAAATGACCCTGAAGCCCGAGATAATAGAGTCACCTGTGCTCGAAGGGATAGATGCACAGATTCAAGAACAGTTGGATAAGTATAGTACCAAGGATATGGGAGATCTTTCGCCAGAAGAGCTTGAGACTGTAGTGATTAAGAAATATCAGAGCGCATTTGTTGTTATGGAAAAAGGCTATGAAACTAAGATCAATGATTTAATGCTTACGGCTATTACGGAATATAAAAGCCTATCCAAGCAGGAGAAGAAAAATGCCATGCTTACACTGGGATTAGAGTATTTGAATCACGGGGCAGCGTTAGAGGAAGCCAGTGATAAAAGCTTTAATAGAGTACTAGCACAAATGAGGCAGGAGCTGGAAGAGAATAACTTATCTATAGATATATTGATGACTGTAAAAAATCAATATGAGCAGGAAAAGAATGAGCGAAGAGAGCTTTTGATGGAAAAGGATCTTGGACAAATAAAATAGAAGGATCTACTGGAATGGAAAAAAATAAGAATTTAACGCGAAGCTTATCTTGGGGAGCAGTCCTCCTTTGGATGTCTTTAATCTTCTATCTATCTCATCAGCCAGCCACACAGTCTGACCAGTTGAGCATAGGGATAACGGAGTTGATCCTACAAAGGATAGACAAAATTCTACCGCATATGGACTTAGATATAGAAGGTTTTAATCATATCGTAAGAAAAAACGCCCATTTCTTTGCCTACTCGATTTTAGGTGTGCTGGTTATCCATGCACATAAAAGAAGTAGTGTGGGTGGACATAAACAGATTATGTTATCCGCAATCATTTGTATTCTTTATGCCATATCCGATGAAGTCCATCAAGCCTTTGTTCCAGGTAGGGGTCCTGGAGTGACGGATGTATTGATTGATAGCGCTGGAGCGATTGTAGGAATTTGGATGTATAGAGCAGTAGGTAGGATAAAGAAAAAGGTTATATCACTCTAAAAAGGGCCCTATGCCAAGGTCTTTTAGCGTGATATGACCTTTTATACATAGGATAAGGATGGATAGTAGTTTTAACTGAATTTACTAGTGATTAGTCTGATTCCATGTAATAAAGGTATACATCTTCTTTTGAAATTTTAATATAGAATAACGATTAAGTACAAGCTTGATTTTGTAAATGAATATTATTTTACGATAGACCCATCGATGTCATGTTTCAGAACCACCATGTTCATAAAGTAGAACCACTATGTGGTTTTTGGAGAGCCACCACTTTTTCAAGTGGCAGCCCATTAAAATTATTCTTTTAATCCATGA
>CALKRZ010000177.1 GCA_937989765.1 uncultured Clostridia bacterium
TTATTGAGCATCGTGTCACGAAGAGCGTGAAGGAAAATCAAGGAGAGAGTAACAAAGATCGAAGCATGATTCGAACACTGGCATTTATATTCTTTTTCGGATATTTTTTATCCATTTCATTTATTCCCACCTATATGAATCAAATTTATAAACCACTGTTTGGACTCCCCAAAGGACTTATATTAGCGCTGCCGATCTCTATGGAAGTGCTATGTACAGGTATTTCCAATGTACTGGGAGGCATGATTATCGAGAAAAAAGGATGGAAACCTGTTCTATTTATGGGCGTGATTATATTTGCAGTGGCTTCCCTTTTATCAGGTATTGCTCAAAGTCCTATATTGTTTATTGTGGCTAGAGGAATGGCAGGGATATCTTATGGATTTTGTTATATGAGCATGATCGGCTATGTGAATACTACCGATGATCAAGAAGTAAAAAATAAATCTCTATCTGCATTTTATGCAGGACTGTATGCAGCCGTGAATTGTGCAGCAGTGATCGGTGCGATGATTGGAGAAAAGACAGGATTTTCTAGCGTGTTCTTTATTATGAGTGTGAATGCATTTTTGACAGTATTCTTTATCATTCTCTTTATGAACAAGTCAAGTAATGGAATTGTAGAGCGCAAGCAGGGAGCAGAAAGTCCCTTGCGTCAAGTATTTTCTTTCTTGCGGAATAAGAACGTAGCCACATTCTTCTTATTTATTTTGATCCCCAGTGGGATTTGTGTAATGTTTTTAGATTATTATTTTCCAGTATTTGCAGAAGGTGCAGGCGCTACTTCAGCGAGTGTAGGTCGTGCCTTTTTATTAAATGGATTATCTATTGTATATTTAGGCCCTATTTTGACGAGTTTCTTTACCAAACATTTTAAGGTTAAAACAATCATAGGCATTGCAGTTATGATTGTCATTGCATCTTTATTCCAGTTTGCATTATTACCAGGCATGCTGACTGCGTTTATTGCCGTATTCTTATTGGGTATTGCAGATAGTTTTGGGATGGTGGCGCAGAATAAATATATTCTAGATATGGAAGTATCCAAGCAAATCGGTGAAAATGCAGCTATGGGATACTTTGGCATCGTACAAAAATTTGGTCAAATGTTAGGACCCATGGTATTTGCAGCAGTGACTGTCTTTGGACAATATGGCATTGCATTTGTGGGCGGCGGATTTTTCATATTGCTGATCTTATTTGTGCTACGTGGATTTGCTGTAGATAAACCAAAACAATTGGCGCAGTAGCATTGTAGATAGTGCGTGTTTTAAAGTTCAGTCGTATGACTTTAACATAGGATCACAATACGATACAGGGGGGAATTTTCATGGATATACCTAAGACAATGTGGTGGAGAAGACTGCATAATAAGCTTGCAAGGGGTGTAAGCATACTACTTACAGTAGTCATGATCATATCTTCAGGCGTACCTGCATTTGCAGCCCAACAGACAAAATATGCAATGCAGCCAGAAGTGATGGAGGAATTGGTAGAAAAATATCCCAACGGGTTATTTAACTTTGAGTATACAGGATATCAAGCAACAGAAAATGATGCAGTACAGACCATTACCATACTTCGTATGGGAGGAAGTACGGGGAAGGCAACGGTAGACTGGAACCTGATGGATCTGACCGCCAGAGAAAATGTGGATTATACCATCAGTCCTCCAGTAGATTCCCAAGAAGATGCGACTGTGCTCCGATCTGTGTATGCGTATGAGCCTACATGGAGAGGCCGAATAGTATTTGAAGAGGGTGAAACGGAAAAAAGCTTTCAAGTGACTATGATCGATAATGAAGAATCAGATGGACAAAGGGTATTTACGTTATTTTTGATGAACGCAACAGGTGGAGCCGTACTAGGGGGCAACTGTAATGTGACAATGGAAATAAAAGATGACGAACCTTTGGTCCATTCTACGATCCAGTTTGAAAAGCTTGAGTACGAGATAAGTCGTGATGTAGAAAAAGCGAGTATTAAAGTGATCAGAACCGATGCTGTCAATAGTATGATTACGTTAAAATATAGAACCAAAGAGGGTACGGCTGCAAATCAAGTAGAGTATGAAAGTGTACAGGGAAATTTGGCCTTCGGTTTTGGTCAGATGGAACAAATCATAGAAATACCCATTCTGCGATCTAGCCTAGACGATACCGAGAAGCATTTTGCAGTGGAACTCTTTGACTGTAAAGGAGGGGTATTGGGAGAGTGGAGTACAGCGAAGATTACCTTAGTCCCACCTTCAATGAACCAAGCAGTTATAGAGATGGAGCAGTCTTTAGTAGAAGTCACTACAGAAGATCAAAAAGCCAAGGTGAAGCTCCTTCGTACTGGGGATATAGAGCAACAGAGTATAGTAGAATATGAAACGGTAGATGGCACAGCAAAAGTAGGAATCGAGTATGTGTTAACGAAAGGAACTGTGATTTTTGAAGCAGGGGAAGAAGAAAAGATCGTAGAAGTTCCTCTTCTTAACATCCAGCCACTTTCAGAAGTAAAATCATTCGTATTCAAGTTGAATGAGCAGGATGGCATAAAATTAGGAAGTAGATCATCCACAGAGATCGTCATGATTCCTATGATACAACCTGAAGTATCAGAACAAGCAATCATCCAGTTTCAACGACCAGCCTATATTGTTCATAACAAAGCATCCTCTGTAGTGGTAGAGGTAGTAAGAAGTGGCAACCTAGATTCAGAAGTCACAGTACACTATACTACACTGGATGATAGTGCATCCTCAAAGATAGATTATAAATGGACGCAAGGTTCACTTGTATTTGCCCAAGGAGAAGGCAACAAACAGATTACGATTCCTCTCTTGCAAGAGGGAGATCCATTTGTTAAAACCTTCCGTGTTGCCTTAGTCAAAATAAAAGGTGGAAAAATAGGGGGAAATCATCTAACCTATGTAACGATCAATGAGGCGGGAGAATATGGATCTGTAAGAGCTTCTTCCAGTTATGACTTAAGCCCCTTTGGCAAAACGATACAAATATTTCCAGAGAAAGATGGCTTTGAATGGGTGGATGGGCATAAAGATGGGCGTACATGGAGAAATAAAAATGCTTCTAGGATGGAGTTGGGAGTTGAAGATACCCCTTGGTGGTATGCTATGACCGATGAGGTAGCCTATGTGACAGAAAAAAATATCGATTTTATAGGGATCTCTCATATAGTGGTAAATTGGACAAGGTGGGAAGATCGTGGTGCTGCGCGGATGGTGATCAGCGAATATGCCCAGGGCGAAAATAATAAATTGGCAACATTTTATGCATCTAAAGATGGTGATTTCAATAGAAGGACAGATAGATATGCAATCAACGTAAATACACCTAATCATATCCGTTTTCATAACTGGGCGAAGGATTGGACGAAACTACATATATATGGAGTATGGCTTGAGAAACGTCCCTATACTGTGAATATTTCTAAAGAAGAGGGTGGATCCATCACCGCATCTAAAAATATTGTATATATAGGAGATAAGTTACAAATCACAGCAAAGCCTGATAAGGGATATAAATTTGATGGGTTTAAAGTAGGTAGAAATACAGAAATTGGTAACGGGTTGATTGAAGTAGATTCCACACTATTAAAAAATACTTTAATTAACAACTCAGGGGAGATGAAGATCACCCCAGTGTTTAAGAAGATTCAGGTAAAGGTAGAAGTACCAACACAGAGTGGTGGACGCATCCGTATTGATGGCAAGCAGCTAAATCCTGGGACATATGAATATACATACGAGCAAACACTCAAAATTCAAGCCGATCCCAACAAGGGATATACATTTAAAAACTGGGATATATCAGGCATGCCACTTAATAAAACGAATCCTCTTTCTTTAGAGTTGACAGAAGAGCTTTATATCGTTTCTCCGATATTTGAGAGTGCGGATAAGACAGTTGCTTTTAATTTTGAAGTAATGGGAGAAAAATATGATAGCAAGAAGCATGGGAGCTTTTCAAATGATCCTTTAGTAGGTAGTGTAGGAGATATCAAAAAGTTTATATATAAACCAGCAAATACGCAGTATCAAGTGAGCTGGGTTATCAATGAGGATGTAAAGAATGCGAAAGTAATGGATGGTTATTTTCATGCTATCACCGATAAAAACAATAAAGTAAAAGCTATTATTGAGAAAAAGAACAGCGCAGTAGACTATAAAACGTATGCTGATATTACTGGACAGGTGTTAGATCCAAATACAAAAAGTCCAGTAGGCAAAATGAAGATTTATATGGGAGATAAGAGTACTACAACAGATGATAAGGGTAACTTTAGCATCAAAAATTTTGTAGGTACTGCCCACCAGATGATCTATATGGAACAGAATCAATATAAGCCATATGTACAATCTATATCCTTGCCAAATCCTACATCGAAAGATAAGACGGCATGGATCGGAATACAGTATCCGACACCTTATTTTAATGGAAACCCATATGTAAAGAGAGTCATTTCCACGGTTTCTAATTCTAATAATACACAGTACACCCCTATAGCACTGAAGGATGGCTATTTTACCGTAACTACCTTGGTAGATTGGCAGGGGCAAGTACCAGGGAGTGTAGAATATAGGATCTATAGTACGACTAAACTATCTTCAGGAAAATTTAGATTAACCTTAAAAAACACTACTAATAGAATTGATGCGGTAAAAGAGCATAATCCTTATGCGATTTCTCAATCATTTCATTTGAATCAGGCTTTTGCAGAAGGAGATGTTTTGTACGCGGTAGTAAGAGATAGTAAGGGTAAAGAAATACAATCGGTAGATGCAAAAGTACAATTTACTACACAAGGTCAAGTAGATCTTGACGGTGGTACCTATGACTCAAATGTAAAGACGGACTCTTTGGAGATGCCAACCATTCCATTTATAGGGAGCAAGGTGCCTTCTATAGCAATAGGTCCTTTGGAAGCATCGGTGGAATTTGATGAAGAAGAAGGAACGATGGAAGTATATTTAGGGGCTGCGGTCGCAACTCTGAAAAAAGACGGAAAGGATCCTAAGGCTGAATTCGAAAGAAAGGCTATAGGCGAAAGTGTGAAAGAACATTTTAGTGATCCAAAAGAACTATGGGAAAAATTCAAAGAGGCAAAATCAGGTGATAAAAAAAGGGGTGGTTTCAAAACAGATAAAGAGACTGAACTCAGCCTAAAGGTAGGTGGAAAGTTAGTATTTATTTATGATTTTGATCACAATACCTATAAGCTCAGACAGGGATATATTGTGGTCGGTGTAAATGCATCAAAAACTTGGATCACGTATTTCTTTGTACCATCACTCCCCTTCCCTGTATATGTCAGGACAGAGTTTGGTGTGGGATTAAAAGGTGAAATAGGACTCAGCTATAATGAGGATAAAAAAGGGATCGAACCAGCACTTGTGATTACACCAGAGGCATCTGCTTTAGTAGCAGCCGGTATCGGGGTTCCACCTATCTTATCAGGAGAACTATGGGCCAAAGCAGCCATGGAGGCGGAACTTAAGCTAATGCCTTCCGCTCAAAGTGCGAAGCTTAATGTAGAACTATCTATGGGTCTAAAAGCTACCTTCCTTTTCTTATTTGTGATTGAGCATAAGTTAGTAGGGGCAGAGTATGAGTACCCAGATCCTAAAGAATTAAATCCACAAAAAAGAGTAAGGGCACAAGCAAATAGTTTGTTTTCGGCGAGTAGTGATGCACTAGACGCCATCAGTGCAATGTCTGTAGATACATTGAAGCCATTGGATCGGCAGTATCTGGATGGACAGTCAGAGTGGTTTCCTAAAGCTGACGCGACTCGATTTGGTATTATGAATACAGCTGGAGGAGGCTCCACTCAACAGTCAAATGATAAAGAGACCGTCATACAAGAGAATGCATATCCAAATTCCAATCCGAAGATTGTTGCTGTAGGAGAGCAGCTGATGCTCATCTGGTTAGCAGATGATGAAACCCGAGATCCTATGAATCGAACAGCCTTACTGTACTCGGTATATGATGGAAGTAGTTGGAGTACTCCGGCCCAGATCGATAATGATGGTACAGCCGATATGAATGCGGATATAGCGGTATCTGGAAATAAAGCATTGATTACGTGGGTATCGATAGATAAAAAATTGGATCAGGAAACGCATATACAGGAAATATTAAATAATACAGAGATCAAAGCTATATTTTATGATGCAGCGGCAAAAACATTCAGTGAAGTGTATACACTAACCGATGACTTTATTGCAGATGATATGCCCAAAACAGCTTTCAATGGAGACATTGCCATGGTCGCCTATGCGAAGACAGACTATACAGATACAGTCATTAATTATGTGTATGATATCTATGATTCTAAGTCTACGATAGGGTATAGATTTTGGAATGGTACAACGTGGTCAGAGCAGGAAGTAAATCCAGAGATGTATAAAAATAGTAAATATATTGATTTTGATATATTGGTATACGATAGTCCTATTTCTGATACAGTGAATACTATCACCTTAGGCTTTACATTAGATCAGGATGGAGACCTTGCAACAGAGGAAGATCAAGAAGTATATATATGTTATGGATTGACAGGATTGTCTGATGACTATGTAGTAGGGTGGACACCTCCACTAAATATTACCAATAATACTGTAAAAGATGCTAATGTAAACATCATCTTGGCTAAAAATGATAAGAGTTATATTTTCTGGTATAGTGAAGGACAACTTAAATACTATCCATTGTTTGAACTGGTTGATGAAATTATCAACAATTATGGTAATATGCCTAAGGAGTATCAAAAACCCTTTACGGCATGGGAGGATGAACTTCAAAATCCACAGATCAAAGATTATTCCATCACCATAGACAGTCACAATAATGTTTATGCCGTATGGGCAGAAGGATTGGGTACTAGTCAAGAAATATTTACATCCATCTTTGAAGTGGATCCAGATCGGATAGACAATAGTAATACTAAAGATAATAAGCGTATTGATGAAATTACAGAGAGTATGGCAGGACGATGGAGCAAAAAAAGACAGATCACAGATAATAAAGCGATCAATCGTTCCCATCATATGGCAGTAGATGCCCAAGGAACGATGTGGATTGCGCATAATAAAGTACTTTTGGGTAATACTTTCGATAGTACTAATGAGGAAGACTTCGGATTCTCAGCTACAAACTTTGTGGTAACTAAAATACAGCCAAAGAAGAAAATATCTATTTCTCCAGATCACATTGTATTTTCAAATGACAATCCTAAGCCCGGAGATGTGATTACAATCACAGCATTTGCTTCAAATGATGGAGAGTTGGTAGCCAAGGATTTATATGTGACATTCTATCAACAAGATGCACTTGGAAATAAGACTATGATCGGAAAACCTAAAACAGTGGGCGGAGCTGTGGTAGGTGGAGACTTTATCTCTGTAGATCAAGAATGGACAGTACCTGATGAGTCTCAAAATTACAGCATATATGTAGAAGTAGAAGAAAAATCTATAGCACCTCAAAGCATGAGAATGAGTATGCTACATACAAAAGCAAGTGTCAATGATCATACTACATCTACGACAACAAAACTTATGAGTCATCCACATTTAAAACTAAATAAAAAAAGTGTGATCAAAGGAACAGATCATCATCATACAATTATACTAGAGATAAAGAATGATGGAGGTCTACCTGCTGAAAAGGTAAAGGTTGCATTACTGCTACCTACAAGTAATGGCGATGAGGAATTGCTGCAAGAGGTAGAGGTAGGAACAGTAGGCATAGGGGAAGAAAAAGAAGTGACGATCCTATGGCAAGCAGACGATACTGTGTATGATCAATACGGTGTAGTAGAAGTGTTCCTAAGAGCAACAGGAGATCCTGTAAATGCTCGAGCGGTTCAAAGCTACACGACTACCTTTATTAGGAAGTCGCAGCCTGAGAATATGACTTATATTGCGAGCATGTCCATGACGACGCCGATCCTATCCATGTATTCAGGAGATACGCAACGGTTGAATGTAAGTATTGAGCCATTTACTACAGAAGATATGGGTATCATATGGTCTTCATCGAATGCTAATGTGGCAGAAGTAGATGAAAATGGGCTGATTCGAGCAAGTCAGGTGGGAGAAGCAATGATCACTGCTTCAGTAGGAGATATACAAACAACCTGCACGGTAACAGTTCGTGCTCGCCCCATAGAAAGCAGTTCCCCAACGAATACAGGCACATCTACGGATACAGGTACGATAGAGCCAGAAGCCAAAAATCAACTAAATGTTGAACCAGAACAAACAGAGCAGAACAAGACATACCGTAAATTAATACATCATATGAGAGAGTATATGCAAATATCTTCAGAGGATAAAGTCCAAGAAATCCTAAAGATCCATCAAGAAATTGCAGGACACTGGGCTGAGAAAGCATTGGCAAGAGCAATATTAGCAGGATTTATTCCAAAAAATCAATATGGCAAAGTGGAAGCAAATGCGGAACTAAATCGTGCACAAGCCATAGAGTCCCTAGGAAGATTATTCAATCTGCAAACACAGGAAGTAAAGAATCCAGCTTTATTTAAAGATGTAGATGAGAATGCTTCATGGGCACCTTATATGCATGCGGCAGTCCAAGCAGGCATTACAAATGGAATCAATAAAGAGCAGTTTGGACCCAATGAGAAACTAACGAGGGAACAATTGATTGTCATGTTGATGAGAGGATATGAACAATTTATTTCCAAAGAGGATCTTCCAATACAGCATATGAGTATTGAACAAACATTTAAAGATAGCAAAGACATTTCCCCATGGGCTCAAAAGGCAGTGCTTCAAGCGTATCACTTAGGTGTAATCAAAGGGGTATCTACAGCTACATTTAGTCCTAAAACAGATATCACCAATGCCCAACTTGCCACAATTTGTGAGCGTATGATGAACATTATTCTTGCACAAGAGGAAAAAGAAGCCACACAGACTAAGCCATAAATAGTAGTTATTGCCGAGTGCTCCCAAAAAGATTGGGAGAGCTCCCAAAAAAATTGGGAGAGCTACCTGAGGAGTGGGAGCACTCGTGATAAATTATATAATATAAAAAAGGAGATGAGAAGTATGAGTAAAGAAGAAAAAGTACTCAATGACAGCCAAAACCTAGAAGAAGTATCTGATGACATGTTAGATGAGGTGGCTGGAGGCGCAGGAGAAACAAATCTGGATCAAAATAAGCAGGGAGGAAAAATTAGTTGGGTAAGTGTGGGAGGACATGCAAAATAATGTCCGTATAGCTTTATAAGTAGTTTGATCAAAGACTGTAGTGGTTATGCTATAAACATAACCACTACAGTCTTTTTTTGATACACTCAAATTGCATAGCAACAAGAGCACATAAAAGAATGTATATTTATCATTGACAAAATGAAAAATAATAGTAGAATTTATATTGAGATCAACTCGACAAATAGCAGAGATGAATGTCACAAAAAGTCGAGTAGAAAAATAGAAGAAAGGAGAAATATATGTCATACTATGAAAAAACAATTGAGGAAACTACGCAGCACTTAGGGACAGATATAGAAAATGGCTTATCTCAGCAAGAAATACAAAAAAGGCTTCAACAGCATGGTGAAAACCGTCTTCAGGGTAAAGAAGCCCGCGGAGTTTTTCAAATGCTGCTGGATCAGTTCAAGGATTTTCTTGTTGTCATACTCATTGGTGCTAGTATTGCATCCATGGTAGTAGGAGAAATAAAAGATGGAATCGTAATCCTAGCGATCGTAGTGCTCAATGCGGTATTGGGGGTTGTGCAGGAAAATAGAGCTAGCAATGCCTTAAAGGCTTTAAAAGAGATGGCTGCACCTCAAGCTAAAGTATTACGCGGGGGTAGTATCGAAAAGATTGCATCTTCTGAGGTGGTGCCCGGTGATGTGGTATTATTAGAAGCAGGGGACTATATTCCAGCCGATCTACGACTGGTGCAAAGTGTAAATCTTAAGATAGAAGAAGCAGCGCTGACAGGAGAATCCGTACCCACAGAAAAAAGTGCCCATGAAGTAGTGGCTTCTAATGCAGGGGTAGGAGATCGAGTCAATAGTGCTTTTATGGGTACAGTGGTGACCTATGGACGTGGAAAGGGTATTGTGACAGAAACAGGCATGAGTACCCAAATGGGTAAGATCGCAACGATGCTAGAAGCTGTCAATGAAGAGGGCACTCCCCTACAGAAAAAGCTCGCCCAATTTGGAAAGTTCTTAGGTATTGCGTGTTTGACAGTATGCGTGATCATCTTTGGTTTAGGAATATGGAGAGGCCAAGGACTTTTAGAAATATTTATGACAGCGATCAGTTTGGCAGTCGCAGCGATACCCGAAGGGCTTCCAGCCGTAGTGACAGTAGTATTGGCACTCGGTATGCAACGCATGATCAAACGCCATGTGATCATTAAACGACTCAGTGCAGTAGAAACTTTAGGGAGTACCACTGTAATCTGTACGGACAAAACAGGAACACTCACCCAAAACAAAATGACAGTCGTAAAGCTTTTTGATGGAGATACGATATGGGATGTGACTGGAACTGGATATAATATAGAAGGAGAAATCAAAGACTCTATACATCCAGAGGCAGAAACATCTTCAAGTCTAGAACGGTTGATGCAGGGTGTTGTACTTTGCAATGATGCAGAGTTCAAAAAAGAAGAAGAACAGATTATTGGAGATCCTACAGAAGGGGCACTGATCGTATTGGGTGCGAAGGGAGGATATCCGAAAGAAACCCTCAATCAAAATTATCCAAGAATCGAAGAGATTCCTTTTGATTCCAAACGGAAATTAATGACGACTTTCCACAAGAGAAAAACGGATATCGTCATGTATACAAAAGGGGCGCCAGATGTGGTACTAAGCCTTTCCAAGTATATCGTACATCATGGAGAAGTTATTCCCCTAACAGAGGCACATAGGCAAAAGATCATGGAGGTCAATGATAGCTTTGCCAATAAAGCGCTACGGGTATTAGGGATGGGGTATAAAGAGCTTACAGTACTTGGAGATGTACAATCACAAGAGCAAGATTTAATCTTTGTAGGGTTAACAGGCATGATCGACCCCCCGCGAGAAGAAGCAAAAAAAGCAGTGGGTATATGTAAAAAGGCAGGAATCCGTGCCGTAATGATTACAGGAGATCATAAAACGACTGCCAGTGCCATCGGACGTGAATTAGGGATCATTGATTCTGAGGCCGAAGCGCTAGACGGCAAAGAAATAGACAGCTTGACAGATGAGCAACTGAAAGAGAGAGTGAAAAGAGTCAGTGTGTTTGCGAGAGTCTCTCCAGAACATAAGGTGAGGCTAGTAGAAGCGGTAAAAGCAAGTGGAGAAATCGTAGCTATGACAGGGGATGGCGTCAATGATGCCCCAGCCCTAAAAACAGCAGATATTGGCATTGCCATGGGGATCACAGGAACGGATGTAGCTAAAGAAGCAGCGGATATAATTTTGACCGATGACAATTTTGCGAGTATCGTAGATGCTGTAGAAGAAGGTAGAATTATTTATAGTAATATCCGTAAATTTGTAGGATTTTTACTATCTTGTAATATTGGAGAACTACTTTTAATCTTTGTTGCCATGATCATCGGATGGGATGTGCCGCTCCTACCCATTCATCTACTCTGGATTAACTTAGTCACGGATGCATTTCCTGCTTTTGCCTTGGGGATGGAAGTAGGAGAAGAGGGGATCATGGATCAGAAGCCAAGAAATCCAAAAGAGCCTCTGGTAGATGGAAAAATGCAGATCACGATTGCCATTCAAAGTATTGCCCTAGGAGCAGGTGCGCTGTTTTCCTTTTGGTATGCAATGCACGCATTTGAAGGGCCTACTGCACTTGCGACAGCTCGAACATTTTGTTTTGTCACATTGGTGGTGGGAGAATTACTTCGATCCTACTCGGCACGATCAGAAACAAAATCTGTATTTAGAATGAATTTGTTTTCCAACCGATTTTTGAATAGTAGTGTGTTGGGTTCTTTAGTACTTTTATTTATGGTGGTATATATCCCATTTCTACAGCAAATTTTTAAGACGGTGTCTTTACAACCTGCTGCACTAGGAATGGTATTACTCTTTGCTTGTATTCCTGTCATCGGTGGAGAGCTCGCCAAAAAATTCAAATAATAGAATGGCTACCAACCGCCCAGTTGGTAGCCATTCTTTGTGAGTTTAGTTTTTGTACTAC
>CALKRZ010000178.1 GCA_937989765.1 uncultured Clostridia bacterium
CTTCTTGTCAGCGCTGAAGATCATCTCCTACAAATACTATCAAAAACTCGTGAGCTAGATATGATCATTGTGGTAGGTCTTCCCATCGCAGCTGATAATCAATTATTTAATTGTGCTGTTGTTGTACATAAAGGAATGATCTTAGGCGCAGTACCCAAAACATTCATTCCCAATTATAGTGAGTTTTATGAAAAACGATGGTTTGCTTCTGGTAGTAGCACGATCAGTGATCGTATTATCTTGTGCGGGTACGAAGTCCCTTTTGGTACTGACTTACTATTTCGGAGCAGTACAATTCCTGAACTATGTATTGCTTTAGAAATTTGTGAAGATTTATGGGTTCCCATCCCCCCTAGTTCGCTTCATTGTATTTATGGTGCTACGATCATACTCAATCCTTCTGCTAGCAATGAAGTGGTAGGAAAACATGAATATCGAAAGTATCTAGCATCCCAACAATCTGCTCGCTGTATGGCAGGATACATATATGCTTCCTGTGGTTTTGGAGAATCCACTACGGATGTAGTATTTGCAGGTCATGCAGATATCCACGAAAGTGGCACTCTGCTCGCAGAATCCACCCGTTTTTCTCAAGAATCACAATTAATTATATCTGACTTAGATCTGCAAAAGATCTCAGCTGATCGCCGTAGAAATAATAGTTTTATGGAGTTTATAAAAACAGATGCCTTCACTTATAAAAAATATCGGCATATTTCTTTTTCTATGATTCTAAAAGAACGATCCACTACTTGCCAAAAGGTACATCCCCATCCTTTTGTACCGGATAACATTCAAATGCGTAACCATCGATGTAATGAAATTTTTTCTATTCAAATCGCTGGTTTAGCCAAACGTATTGCTCATACAGGTGTAAAAACTGTAATCGTTGGTATTTCTGGAGGGTTAGATTCTACTCTTGCACTTCTAGTTTGCGTGAAAACTTTTGATTATCTAGGCTTGCTTCGAAAAAACATAAAAGGAATTACTATGCCTGGTTTTGGAACCACAGATCGCACCTATTATAATGCGCTTAGCCTTATGGAGTCTTTGGGTATTACCATAGAGGAAATATCCATCAGAACTGCCTGTCTACAACATTTTCAAGATATCAACCATGATCCTGCAATTCATGATATTACCTACGAAAATACGCAGGCTAGAGAACGGACTCAGATTTTAATGGATATTGCCAATCGTGATGGTGGCCTTGTGATCGGAACAGGAGATTTATCTGAACTAGCTCTAGGATGGGCCACTTATAATGGAGACCATATGTCTATGTACGCTGTGAATGTAGGGATTCCCAAAACCCTCGTCCGCTATCTTGTTCAATGGGTGAGTGATCATATGCTTGAAGATACTTCACGCCGTACCCTACTGGACATTCTAGATACACCTGTGAGTCCAGAACTACTGCCTCCAAGCCCCGATGGAAAGATTCATCAAAAGACCGAAGAGTTAGTAGGTCCTTATGAGCTTCATGATTTTTTTCTATATTATATGGTGCGATTCGGTTTTAGCCCCTCCAAAATCTCTTTTTTAGCCGCACAAGCTTTTAAAGGCCTATATACAAAAGAAATAATTCTAAAATGGTTAGAAGTCTTTTATCGCCGTTTTTTTACCCAACAATTTAAGCGCTCCTGCCTTCCAGATGGTCCAAAGGTAGGCTCTATCTGCCTTTCTCCTAGAGGTGATTGGCGAATGCCTAGTGATGCTTCCTATAAGGTTTGGATGGATGAAATCGAACACCTAAAGAAGTAGGCATCTCTTTGGAGATACCTACTTCTTTAGGTGAATTCGTCCTTCATTAATCATATTCTGTAGGGCAATCATAATTCCCATTTTAGCATGGTGCCATGAAAGGCCTCCTTGTAGAAATACCGTATAGGGAGGCTTTATAGGTGCATCCGCACTAAGCTCTATGGAAGAGCCTTGAATAAATGACCCCGCCGCCATAATCACAGGGCAATCGTATCCCGGCATATCCCAAGGCTCTGGCTTTACAAAGCTGTCTACCGGTGCTCCTTTTTGTATTCCCTGACAAAAAGCAATGACGTTTTCTGAATTTTGCATTTGAATGGCTTGGATAATGTCATGACGTTTTTCCATGGAGTGTGGCATCACTTCAAAACCAAGAGATTCAAAGATCTTAGCTGCAAAGATTGCTCCTTTTATACTGCCGCTCACTACTTGGGGCGCTAGAAATAAACCTTGGAAAAATGATTGAGTAAGGCCAAGCGTAGCCCCTACCTCCTTCCCTAAGCCTGGAGCTGTGAGGCGGTAGGCACTATTTTCTACATACTGTTCCCGACCTACGATATACCCACCGATGGGAGCCAATCCTCCACCGGGATTTTTGATCAGAGACCCTACAGCAAGGTCTGCACCTACCTCGGTAGGTTCTATTACATCTACAAATTCTCCATAGCAGTTATCTACCATACAAATAACATCAGGCTTAATAGATTTTATGAACTGTATAAGTGTTCCTATCTCTTTCACAGATAAGGTAGGTCGCCATTCATATCCTTTGGATCTTTGGATGGTAACCATTTTTGTCTTTGAAGTAATAGCCTTTTTAATATTTTCATAATCTATAGACCCATCTTCTAGCAAATCCACCTGTCTATAGGTAATATTATATTCTTTCAAGGAACCTACTGTATCTCTGATGCCTATAACGCCTTCTAGTGTATCGTAAGGCTTTCCTACTGGAGAAAGAAGCTCATCCCCAGGCCTTAGATTGCCAAACAAGGCTACAGTGAGTGCATGCGTACCAGATATAAGCTGCGGCCTGACCAATCCTGCTTCCGCTCCAAATACATCTGCATACACTTGTTCTAGTGTATCTCTTCCCATATCGTTATAGCCATACCCTGTGGTAGCGGCAAAGTGAATATCACTGACTCTATTTTTCTGCATCGCTCGTAGTACCTTCGCTTGATTATATTCTGTATTTCGATCAATCTCATGAAATAAAGGAGTAATTTCTTTTTCTATATTTGCACAAAATTGTTGTGTTTTTTTATGAATATGAAATTCTTTTTCCATATACTGAGTTAAAAAATCCATGATTGTATCCTTTCTGCGAAAAATATAGTTTTAAGATCCGACGGAGGTTTATTTCTTTTGACTTCATAAGAAAAGGACCCTTAGGTCCTATATTACTGCTCTGCACTATTTTTATCATTAAACACAAAATTAACTGGTTTTACAGGTATAATGGTAGAAACAGCATGTTTATAAATCATTTGTTGCTTTCCATCACTATCTAATATAATCGTAAAATTATCGAACCCTTTTACTATGCCTTTTAATTGAAACCCATTGGTTAAAAAAATTGTAACAGCCACATGTTCCTTACGAACTTGATTTAAAAACACATCCTGTAGATTAATTACCTTATTCACATGCATCCACTCCTCATTTGTTTGTTGGCATTGTGCGCCATTATCTTTATTCTATATTACAATGCCAAATTCTTCAATATGTTTTATGATTTTCGAAGTAATTTCCTCTAGATTGTATCCAAGTTTATCTACATCTAACCAATACCCTTCACATTGTCCTCTAAACCAAGTAAGCTGTCGTTTGGCAAATCGCCTAGTATCTCTTTTCAAGATATCTACCGCTTCATCTAAGGTCCATTCCCCTCTTAGATACTGTATGATCTCCTTATACCCTAATCCCTGCATAGAAACCAAATTAGGGCTGTACCCAAGGTTTAATAACTGCTGTACTTCTTCAATGAGCCCCATACGAAGCATTAGATCAATCCGTTCTTCAATCCGACTATAGAGCATTTGTCTCTCCATAGTCAAAATAATAGGCGTTGTATGATATGGACTTGTCTTCTGCTTCTCCAACTGATTATGTAGAGATATTGGCTGTTTTGTGAGGTGATAATACTCTAAAGCTCGAACCACCTTTTTAGTATTGTTAGCATGTATGTTTTCTGCTGAAATCGGATCCACCTTTTTCAGTAAGTCATGAATATATTCACTACCTTGGATCTCTGCCTGTTCATACAGGTTTTTGCGAAAAATAGGATCTGATTCAGTTTCCATAAAACTAATATCGTTAACCAGTGCTTGGATATAAAAACCTGTCCCTCCTACCAAGATAGGGATTTTGCCTTTTTTATAGATTTGTTCCATATATGCTTTAGCTTTTTCCTGGAATATGACCACGTTAAATTCTTCATCCGGAAGTAGTTCATCTATAAGATAGTGAGTAACCCCATCCATTTCTTCTGCCGTAGGTTTAGCTGTTCCCACGTCCATATAACGATATACCTGCATAGAATCAGCAGAAATAATTTCTCCCCCAATTTTTTTGGCTACTGCTACAGATACTTTTGTTTTTCCAGAAGCAGTGGGGCCTCCGATCACAATAAGAGGCTTTTTCATATACAATCCTCCATTACTGAATTCTCTTAAATTTCTTTTCTAATTCATACTTATTCATAGATATGCTTATTGGACGGCCATGTGGACAAGTATAGGGATTATCCAAAGTCATCAAGCTTTCAATTAATCCTTTTGCTTCCCATAGGGATATTTTATCCATTCCTTTTACCGCTGCCTTACATGCTATAGAAGCAATTGCATCCAATCTTGTTTCATAGATATTTTCGATAGGCGCATCTAGTAATAAATCTACTATATCTAGAAATACCTTGCCTTTGGCAGGTCCATGAAAGAGGATAGGCACTGCACGAACGGCATATGCCGTATCTCCGAATTCTTCCACTTCAAATCCTAGCTTTTCAAACATCGGTAAATTGTCTCTAATCATCTGCTTTTCTTTGATCGTTACTTCTACAATGTGGGGCTGAAGCAATGTCTGTGAATGAACGGTCTGAGACTTATATTCTGCCATGAACTTTTCATATAAAACCCGCTCATGGGCTGCATGTTGATCTATCAGAACCATTTTCCCTTCCTGTTCCACGATCCAATAGGTTTGAAATATTTGACCAATGATTTTATAATGATTAAATAGAGTTTCAGGCTTTTTCTCCTCTAGAATTTCAACTTTATGTTCAAATGAAGCAGGGGTTTCTTTGATCTCATAATGTTTTATAGGCTCTGGTTTTTTCGTATCTAAGTGAATCGGCTGCTCTCGTACTTCAACACTTTCTTTGATTATTTCCTGTTTTTTAGAATTCTCAAAGGGTTCCGGAATTCGTACTTGTATAGGCTCTGGCTTAAAGATCGGAGTTTTTTTAGCGTCCCACGAAACTTTTGGAATCAAATTTTCCTGCTGCATTCCCTGTAGCACTGTTTCATACGTTTGCTTATATATTTTTTCTTCTTCATAAAAACGTACTTCTAACTTTGTAGGATGTACATTCACATCTATGAGTGCAGGTGGTATTTGTATATGAAGTATATATACAGGAAATTTGCCTATAGGAAGTCTTGTTTTATAAGCCTCTTCCACTGCAGATTGAATCAATTGACTTTTTATATATCTTCCATTTAACAATATATTCTCATACGCTCGGTTTGATCGATGCAGTTCTGGTTTACCGATCCACCCATGCACTATTGTATTATCCTGCTGGCTTCTTACCTCTAAAATCTTTTGAGTGACTTCTTTTCCGTATATATGAAAAATAGTAGTTTTCAAATCATTATTTCCAGAGGTGTGAAATAAAACAGCGCCATTGCTAATATATTTAAAAGCAATGGAAGGATGCCCTAATGCAACTCTGCTGATAATTTCTCCAATCAGTGCAGTTTCCGAAGAGGGTTTTTTTAGAAATTTTCTTCTGGCTGGAATATTATAAAATATATTGCGCACAATCAGGGTTGTTCCCTCTGGGCAGCCCACTTCCTGTTCTGTAGTGACATGACCGCCATGAATTTCAATTCTCGTTCCAGTTACACTTTGAACAGGCTTTGTAATCATTTCCACTTGAGCCACTGCTGCGATACTGGCAAGTGCTTCTCCTCTAAATCCTAGCGATAGTACTTCTAATAAGTCCTCCATATGTTTGATCTTACTCGTAGCATGTCGTAAAAATGCAGTCTTTACCTGTTCCTTGGCAATACCACTGCCGTTATCCGTGATACGAATAAAGGCCATGCCTCCCTCTTTGATTTCCACTGTCACAGCACTGGCGCCTGCATCTATACTATTCTCGATCAGTTCTTTGACCACAGACGCAGGTCGTTCTACCACTTCTCCTGCTGCAATTTTATTGATTGTAAGGGTATCTAGTACTTGTATCTGTTTCACAATATCACCTTCTATATGCCCTTTGATTTTTTATGCAATTCATATAAAAACTCCATAGACTGCAAGGGTGTCATATTCATTACATCTATATGCTTCAGCCTTTCGATAATCTCCATATGGGGCATCATCGCTAAACTGATCTGATCTTTATTAGATGTTGACTTTGTTTTCTTTTCCTTCACTTTGTCCTGTTTTTCCTGGTTTCTTTCTGTAATAGTTTTTTTCGTGTGCTTTGC
>CALKRZ010000179.1 GCA_937989765.1 uncultured Clostridia bacterium
CCGAAAGAGTGGGAAGTTGCTTGGATGGCAAGCCAATCCCCTCAAAATAGCCACAATTTCAGTAAAGAATTACGCATTATATCCCAAAAAGATAGAAAAATATTTGAAAAAGCCATCCAAATACTACAAGGTCAGGCGAAAGTATATCTATGTCGTTTCCTATGGGGACAGGGAGAGGGGCAGGAATACATCTCATCTGCAGAAGAAATATGCATCGCAGAGAGTAAGGAACTGTTGCATGCGCTAGACTACCATCCAGAAATTATCAAACAGGCTGTGGCATATTTGGAAGGACATATTTCTTTTGAAGAAATACGCGCTGTCCTGCAGCAAAACAAAAACAATAAGATAGGCTACTTTTACTATGGATCGTATATGCAGACTGTATTTTGGCTGAAGGACACATCGCCACTATTATCTCGGACCATGAGGCTGTACGCCCATTTAAGAAATGACGAGTTAATGAAAGCTGCCATGGGGCAGTATGAAAATGCATTTCAAAAGAGAGATAAAATAGACATGTTTATAGAGTTTCTGCGCTCCAGTGGTGTAGGCATAGATATGATCCTGCCTTTTGTAGCAGAGTATACAGTAACAGGGTATCATACTGCCAATAAAAAGACAGCAGAAAAATTGGTTGAAAAATATATTCAAGAAACCCCAAAAGAAGCAAAACAATGTATTGCGGCATGTTCGGCAGAAGCAAGAGCAATTCTACTAGAAAAGCTGTTTGCAGCAGATCCAAAGCAACAAGTGGACACGCTCATCGAATATTTTGGAGATACGGCAAAAGTAGTGAAAGAAAAGATCATAGGAATTTTGACTGGCATGCCTGAGTTTTTCCCCCAAGTAGAACCAATGCTCTCGGCAAAAAAACAAGCACAAAGAGAAATAGCTGTGCGGATTCTAGTGGCATGGAAAGATGAACATTCCATAGAAGCACTCCGAAAGGTGCTAGACTCAGAAAAAAATGAAAAGATTAAAAACCTGATAGTAGAAGCACTGGATGTAGATCAAAAGGCAGAGAGGGATGATAGCCAATTTGATATCACGGCATACTGTAAAGCTGCGGTGAAAGGAAATCAAAAATCTGTCATCCAGTGGCTGCAGATCGATACGCTACCCAAGATCCGATTGAAAGATAGGGAAGCATTAGCAGATCCTATCGTACTAGAGTATATGCTGATCTCGTATGGAGCCGGAAAAGAAGTCGCAGTGAGTCGAGGCGCCAAACAAGTGAGTGAGTATCTTCATCCCCGAGATTTGGCAGATGTGGCAGTAGAAGTATACAGCCGTTGGATGGAAGATGGGGTACAGGCAAAACGAAAATGGGTATTGGCATTTGTTGCGATCCATGGGGATGAACGAATCATACTAGCGCTCAAGAAAAATATCGAAGAGTGGCCGCAGAACGCTAGAGGTGCGATGGCTTGCCAAGCAGTACGAGCACTGGCACTAGGTGGCAGTAAAGAAGCACTCCTTTTGGTAGATGGCTTTGGAAGGAAGTTCAAATTCAAGCAGGTCAAAGAAGCAGCACTAGAAGCCCTTTCTTTTGCAGCCAAAGAGCTAGGTATGGATCTAGAAGATCTTTCTGATATCATCGTTCCCACCTTAGGATTTGACAGGCGGGGGGAGCAGGTGTTTGACTATGGAGATCGAAAATTTATCGCACGATTGACAGCCGATTTATCCATAGAAATAGAAAGCGAAGAAGGCAAACTGATAAAAAGTCTCCCCACACCAGGGAAAAAAGATGATCCAGAGAAAGCAGAAGCAGCCAAAGCAGCATTTTCTATGATGAAAAAGCAACTAAAAACGACAGCCAAAATCCAAAGTGAACGATTGGAAATGGCATTGTCTGTGAATCGATTGTGGACAAATGAAAACTGGAAGAAGCTTTTTGTGGAAAACCCACTCATGCATCAATTTGCCATGGGTCTACTCTGGGGGGTATATACCGAGGGCAAACTTACAGATACATTCCGCTATATGGAGGATGGTACATGTAATACAAAGGACGAAGAAGAATATACACTTCCACAACAGGCAAGTATTGGGGTGGTACATCCTATAGAACTAGACCAAGAAGAAATACAGTTGTGGAAGCAACAGCTAGAAGACTATGAGATCACCCAACCCTTTGAGCAGTTGAACCGCCCTATATATAGAGTAACCCAAGAAGAAGAAAAGCTCCTTCAGGTAGAACGATTTGGAGGCATTATGCTCAATGGATATACCCTCTCAAGTAAACTGATGAAATTCGGGTGGTATAGAGGTTCTGTACAGGATGGGGGATGGTACCATACCTTTTATAAAGAAAATCATAAGCTAGGAATCGGCGTAGAGCTAGAATTCAGTGGTGCGCCCATAGGATATGAAGAGGATGAGGTCACAGTATATGCACTGCAATTTTACAAATCAGGAACCGTACAGCGTGGAAGCTATATATATGATGAAGTCAAAAAACAAGATATCATCCAATACGGAAATGTACCGGAGAGGTTTTGTAGTGAGATCTTGTATGAGGTAGATCGAACGTTGGTGGGGAAGACGGGAAGAAATGAAATGTGGAAGAAAGAAGCGTAGCAAATATAATTTATCCTTTATGCATTTATAAAATCACTTTTTATATCCTTCATAAAATGATATAATTATAGTAGAAGTAGGTGAGTATATGCTAGAAGAGTCACAAGAGAAAGAAATAAATCAAGAACATGACAAAAGCTATAAAGTATTCTTAACCCATAAGAAATCCTTTATTGAACTATTACAGAGTTTTGTAGCAGAAGAATGGGTAAAGATAATAGATGAAGAAGCTTTAGAGTTAGTGAATAAAAGTTTTATTCTAAAAGATTATGAAGATAGGGAAGCAGATATCGTATATCGGTTAAACATCAAAGGTAAAGAAGTATATTTCTATGTATTGTTGGAACTACAATCAACAGTAGATTTTACCATGCCATTCCGATTACTGATCTATATGACAGAACTGTGGAAAATGATATTCTCCAACACAGATGAAAATGAGAGGAAGAAAAAAGGATATAAACTTCCGGCAGTCATTCCTATGGTACTTTACAATGGCAGCCACAACTGGACAGCCAAGATGAATTTTAAAGAAATGCAAGATGGCTATGAATTATTTGGTGACCACATTTTAGATTTTGAGTATATACTATTTGACGTAAATCGTTATGAAGAGAAAGAACTCCTAAAGATCGGAAATCTAATTGCAGCTGTATTTATGCTAGATCAAAAAGGAGACGATAATAAATTTATAGAGAGATTTTATAAGATCATTACGATCATAAAGAATGTATCTCCAGAGCAGTGGATAAAATTCAAAAATTGGCTGAAACGAATCATGATTCCTAGTTTATCAGAAGAAAAGAAAACAGAAATAGATTGGATTATAGATAATACGGACTTGTGGGAGGTAGATAAGATGGTAATGAATTTGGAAGTGACACTGGGTGAGATACAAAAAAAGGCAGAATTACGAGGGCGAGAAGAAGGAAGAATCAAAGAACGACAAGAAATTATATTAAATATGTTAAGGCAAGGAATTGATAGTAATATCATTCAATCAGTAACAAAAGCAACTATTGAAGAGATCAATAAGGCAAAACAAATGGTGAATTAAAGCATAAGAAAAGCTTCTCCAAACAGAACGATTCGGAGGCATTATGCTCAATGGATATACCCTCTCAAGTAAACTGATGAAATTTGGATGGTATAGAGGTTACGTACAGGATGGGGGATGGTACCATACCTTTTATAAAGAAAACATACTTATATCTCATGCATTATTATATGCTCTTTAACCTAAAGAACGATTTCTTTAGGTTTTTTTTGATTCATCAGATAATGCCTATAAACATCAGTGCACTTCACCATATTCTTTATATCTACGAAACAGTATTTTTTCATAGTCTTCCTTTACTTCATTAAGTTCTTTCTCAAGGGCAGCAGACGTCCTTCTGTCAAGGAATAAAGTACCGGGCTGAGGTTTATTTTTTAGTAACTCCATGCGGAATAAGGTAGGGGGATGCGTTGAATCTACTCGACTTGAGGACATAGTCATTAATCGTTTAATACGTTCGAGTTCATAAGAAGGCAGATTTTCAAATGCTACTTTCAGTTCATCAAATAGGTCAGTTGAATAGCGATATTTTGCAAGTTTTTTTAGCGTTATATCGAACGTATGACTGAAATGTAATTTTCCAAGTAAAACCATCATGGCATCTGTGCCAGATACTTTGGTGGCTAAATAGTCGGCGTAGTACTCTGCGCGCTGACTATCTCGATTAACCAAAAATGAAAAAACATACCATAATACTAGAATGATCTGAGCCAAGATATAACGAAATACATTTACGATAATCATAAGTATAGCACTAAGCTCAAGCAAAGAAGCTTCGTTACAACTTAAAGAATATACAGGTTGAATCATGGTGTACCACTTTCCTAATAAATTTAGGGCATTTCCTAAATACGATCCTCGATTGGTATCTTGATGTAACGAATGAGCAATCTCATGGGAGAGTAAGGCGATTTTTTCTCCATCAGCTAATAGATAGAATAAAGGTAGTCCTATACCTAATACTTTTCGTTTTTTAAAGCCTATTTCTGTTATATATGCATTATACTCATCGGTAAAAATAACATCATCTATTCTATCAGCGCCTAAACTTTCAGTAAGTTGATCAATAATGTGAAAGAGTGTCGGAAAATCCTCTCTTTTAATGGAATTATAATTAGGTGGACGGACACTATAGAGAATACGTACACTCATTACCAAGGTCAATATAATAAAGAATAACGCGGTAGCAACTTTGATTTCGGTATGTTCAAATTTACTTACAAAAATATACACTTTAATGCCAATAACAGGAACAGACAAAAAACAAAGCATACCAATCATATATATAAAAGAGGCAAATATATAAGCACAGACTTTAGAAGGTGTAAACTTATGAGGGGTTAAATCACTTTGTAGCAAATCCTTAAGCTTTTCGCCGATTTTTTCAGTTGCTTTTTCTAGCTTACTTTTACATTCATCATCCCAAAGAGGATTGATATTCCAATTACATGTTTCGCACCAAATTACATAGCCAGGATGATCTTGTAGTGGAGCCCCACAGCGTTTGCATACTGGTTCATTAGCGTATTCGAAAGAATCGCCTGTCTCGTCGTTCAATGCTGTACTGGAGCAGGCACTCTCAGTATATCCTAGGTGCATAGACTTCGTTTTTAAAATAGTGTTAACTCCTTCGCATATAAAAAATAATCCAAAGGCGAGAATAAAAAATTTGATATACGGGATAAATATATTTTCAGGCATATATCTTTCAGCGAATCTTCTCGCGTATTTCATCTCTTGGGGAGATACGATAAAAAATTAAGGGGTTTCGTTAAGGTTTGTGTAGCTATTTCAAAATAATTGTCCATTACTATGGGATAACCAATGGTTATGAGTGCATCCACCTGTATGATTTGATGATAGTGAGTTTTATCAATAGGCATACTGATTTTTATATCTGGGTTTATTGAAGCAGTCTCTAATGCTGCTGGAAGTGAGTCGTTCAAAGTAGAACTTGGAGTATTAATATTTATTTCAGAGGTAAAAGATTCATTTGTAGTTACATAAGAATCTAGAAGTTCCCAAAATCCACCATATGCTTTTATCTCATCGAAAAAGATTCTTCCATTCCAAGGCTTATTGTATGGAATGATAAGAAGATCATGGTTTATATTAAAGCATTTTCCATACCCCATACTAGAATATATAGTAGAGTCAGGAAACCAAGCAGGTTTTTCGGCATTATTCATAGAGAAGTCAGTGATCTTCTCCATCCAATAGAAAGAACTATAAGTACAGAGCAATAGCCCAATGAGTATTATATACTTGATTTTATCCAATGAATGATTTTCATAAGCACCTCATAGTAAAAAATTGAAATAGAGTTTGAATAAAGATATGGGTATTCTGTAAAGTCTATACAATTGTAATAGTAACATATATCTGTCATTGATTGCAATAAATAAAGTGTATTCAAAGTGATAAAAATAGCCCTGTTGAGAGTTCATACCTCATCAGGGCTATTAAAAGTATTCGATGATTTGTTGAGCGAACTGGTACCCAAGATATGCAATATAATGCTTAAAAAAGGGATGAATTACAAATAGATAACAATATTCTGCAACATCAACGAATTTTATATATAATATATAAAAGAAGCGCTATGAACCACTTCTATTAGCAAGCAGTTTTACTCATTTCACAGATTCTCCTTTCTTTCGATATCATGAATATTATATCTAGCTTATTGAGATAAGTAAAGATACCTTTGATGGAGTTTTAACTAGTATTAACAGAATGCGTGGGTGGGGTTATACTGCTCTTTTTACTGTATTAGTTCTATAAACTACCCTCTGAGATCACTGATCTCGGAGGGTAGTTTGCTTTACCGCAATTCTCTTTGTGGGGCTTGTCTTGGATGTGGGACTACATTTTACCGAGTGTAAAGCACCATATATATTACTTGAACTTCCCTTGGCAGTTCATTTATCTTATATCCCATACATAATCCATATTGACAGTAAAGATATTGTTATAATACAATTCAAGTACAATATTATAGTAATCATGTTATAAAACATAAATTATGATATAGACAATCAATCAAACTGAGGAGGCAGCAATATGTTGAAAGAAATAGAATTAAGTCTAGAGAAGCCAGATGAACTTTATACGATTTCAAAGGCATTGGCTTCAGAGATTCGTATTGAGATGATACGCTTATTAAACTATAACAGTTTAAATGTAAATGAGATTTCAGAACGCTTAGAAATTCCAGCATCTACGGCAGCACTTAATGTCAAAATACTAGAAGAAGCAGGACTTATACAAACTGAACTTCAGCCAGGAACTAGGGGCTCTATGAAAGTGTGCAGTCGAAAGAGAGATCTTATTAAAATCATGTTGAGAAATTCTATCCATTATTGTGACACATCCCATTACATCGATATGCCTATTGGCAACTATGTAGATTGTGAAGTTTTTCCTACCTGTGGTCTAGCCAGCGATAAAGAATATATTGATACGGAAGATGAACCTAGAGGATTTTATCATCCAAATAGAACGAATGCACAAATAATATGGTTCCATAAAGGATACTTGGAATATAGGTTCCCCAACACAGTTGTTCAAAAAGGAAACGCAAAACTCGTGGAGGTATCTTTGGAAATCTGTTCCGAAGCACCCAATTATCGTAATGAATGGCCCTCTGATATCACTATGTGGATCAATGGTCACGACTGTGGTACATGGACCAGCCCAGGGGACTTTGGAGGGAGGCGGGGAAAACTCAATCCGCAGTGGTGGTCAGATGGATCTACTCAGTTTGGGATGTTAAAAACATGGAAAGTCAATAAAGAGGGAGCCTATATAGATGAAAAAAAGGCAGCAGATACAGATATAAAAGCGATAGAATTAGAAAAAGGGAATTATATCACTGTTCGGGTTGGAATTAAAGAAGATGCTAAGAATATAGGTGGAATTAATATATTTGGAGGAAAATTTGGTGACTATGCACAACATGTTATTATGAGACTAGATTGTTAGTGAAATATCATACAAAAAATAATCAAAATCTGCAAAAAAATATATTGACGAATTGTATAAATGGAGATATAATCAAAACATAATAAACAACAATAAATATGGAACATAACATGATTTATATTTATAAAGACACAGAAATTATTTTTTTACCAATTATAACAAAAATGATGTTATAAAACAAAAACAATGGTGAATCCAAAAACTTGCCTGATAAAAGTATTCAAAGGGCAGCGAAGAGAATATATGCTTATACTCAAAATAGTATGAGAGGGGTACGTAGATGGAGATAACAAGAGAGCAAGTGGGCGTCAAAGATGGAGTGCCAATTATGGCCTATAAAGCGGTCAATGATCAAGGAATAGTCCTAGAGGTATTAAATCTGGGCGGGATCATTACTAAAATCGTAACCCCGGATGCAGAAGGTAAGTACGAAAACATTGTTCTTGCCTACGAAGATATAGAAACCTATTTTACCAATCCTTCCTATCTGGGATGTATTGCAGGAAGAACAGCAGGCAGAATCGCTGAGGGAATAGTAGACATTGAAGGGGCCGCGTGTAAATTTTATCATAATGATAAGGGCAATACATTACATGGAGGAAGAGAAGGATTTGATAAAAAAATATGGGATGTTATGATCATAGAAAACGATTTCTATGTATCTCTGCAGCTTACGTATACAAGTCTTGATCAAGAGGAGCACTATCCAGGAACGCTTCATACTACCGTGATCTATACTTTAAATAATAACAATGAGCTTATCATAGAGTATAGGGCAGAAACCGATAAAACTACAGTAGTAAATCTAACCAATCATTCCTATTTTAATCTTTCAGGAAATGGCAAAAGGAACATTCGGAATCATGTACTACAAATAAGTGCAGATCAATTTTGTGAACTAGATGAAGAATTAATCCCGACTGGAACTGTATTATCTGTAGAGAATACTCCTTTTGATTTTAGAGTCTCCAAAAAAGTGGGGACTGATCTGGGTACAAAACATAAGCAGCTCGACTATGGCCAAGGATATGACCATCCTTGGGTATTACACCATAAAAAATCAGTAGATGTAGTTTTTTATGATCCAGAGTCATCTAGGGTTATGGAGATTAGTACGAACCAACCCGCAGTGGTTTTTTACTCCATGAATATGCCTGATGGATTAAAGCTTTCTGATGGAGCAAAAGCAAAGCTTCACTATGCAGCCTGTTTTGAAACTCAAAAGTTGCCGATTGGTAGAAATCAGGTTTTTGCAAAACAGTCTATTTTAAAAGCAGGAGACATCTACGAGCATAAAACAGTATTTAAATTTTACAATCAGGCAATTAAGCATAGTTAGATAAGGATATATTTTTGGGCTTCAAGTCCTAAAGGACATTCAATTATATGTAAATATAGGAAGCAAGGAGTGATGGTCTAATTCCTAGAGTGGAGCAATGAAGCAGTAGCTATGCAATAATAATAACAAAAATTGGGAGGGTAAAATTATGAAAAAGAGACTTACAAGAACACTCGCAGCCGTATGTGCAGGAACTTTATTACTTTCTGCAGTAGGATGTGGATCGAAAGCGACCAATACAGGAACTGATACGCCAAAACCAGCGGAAACCAAAACCGAAACAAAAAAAGAAGAACCAGCAACACCTGCAGCAGCTCAAAAAGATATCGAATTTTGGACTGTGTTCACAGGACCTGATGGCGTGAATATGACCAAGATGGTGGATGAATATAACAAAACCAATCCCAAAATCAAAGTTACCCATCGTCCAATTGATGGAGGAGATATGTATCAAAAGATTCCTACTGTAGTTCAATCTGGCAAACAAGTACCAGATCTAGCAGTAGTTCATGCTGAAAGATTAGCTTTATTTGCTGAAAGCGATATGTTAATGCCAATGAATGACTATTTTGCAGCTAATGGTAAAATTAGTGCAGACAACTATGTAAAGAGTGCTTGGGATATGGGAGAAGTAGGAGGCAAGCATTATAGCGTTCCTTTAGATGTACATTCCTTTGTTACTTACTACAATAAAGATTTATTAGATAAATATGGGCCTACTGTGTTAGATGATGGTGTGATCACATTTGAAGAAATACAACAGGTAGGAGATGCAGCCAAAAAAGATGAGATTAAGTCCATGGGGATTACTTGGATGAGAGTTAAGTTCCTTGCTTGGTATAGTCAATTAGGCGGAGAATTGTCCACAGATGGAGAAAATCCTGACTTTAACAATGACAAAGCAGCAAAGGTATTAGACACTGTAAAAGCGCTTCATGATAATGGCTATACCAATATAGATGGAGAAGATCCAGTACAAATGTTCCGCTCTGGTAAATTGGTATTTTGTCCAGAAGGAATTTGGATGAAAAATTCTTTAGAAGAAATCCCAAATCTTAATTTTGGAATGGCTCATTCTATTAGTTTTGATCCTGCAAAGCAAGTGAATTGGACTTCTTCACATCAAATGGTTATGTTCAAAAACAAAGAAATGACGGATGAAAGAGCAGCAGGTATCATGGATTTCCTTGCATGGGTTGGGGAAAACTCTGTTGAATGGGCAAGAGCAGGTCAAGTGCCAGCATCCCTAAAGATCTTACAAAATGATGAATTTAAAGGAATGAAACAAGCCTTCTTATTAGATAACCAAGATTCTTTGAAGATCTTTGACTATAAATATTTCGGTTTTGCAGCGGAAGCGCTTGATAAGATCGTATGGGAAGTACCTTTCGGCAGAATGGAAACAAAAGAAGGATTAGATCAAGCACAAAAAGAAGTAAGAGATAGAATTGCCAATCAATAAAGTTTTGCTCACTATAGTAATTTTAATATCAATAAATGGAACAACTATATAGTTGTTCCATTTTTAAAGAGGTGAATTATGAGCATGAAACAGCAGATTCAGCCTACAGCACATACTCCAATTCTTTCGAAGAGTTTAAAAGGACAAATGCTGAAGCAAAAAGTGGTTCCTTATTTGTTTATTGCACCCCATTTACTACTGTTTATAATCTTCTTTGCTATACCAGCAGTAGTTGGGATCTATATCTCATTCACCAAATGGAATCTATATACTCCCCCAAAATGGGTTGGTTTTAAGAATTATTATGAGATCCTTTTTAATCATGACTCTACCTATTATATGCAGCTGCGAAATGGTCTAGGTAATACACTGAGGTTTGTACTCATGAGTGTGCCATTTTGTATCATAGTACCTTTATTTATGGCGATTGCACTAAATACAAAGACTTTGGGCAATAAAGTATTCCAATCCTTATTTTATCTTCCCAATCTTTTATCTATTTCAACAGTAGTACTGACTTGGGTTTTTATGTTTCATAGAAGGCTTGGTCCTATTAATAATGTGTTGAAAATAGATATCAATTGGTTTGGTACGCAGCCCTTTACATGGACAGCTATTATCATCATTACGGTATGGTGGTGTATAGGAGGCAATCTAGTGATCTATCTAGCTGCACTAGCAGGCATAAGACAGGATCTTTATGAGTCTGCCTCTATTGATGGAGCCAATGCAGTAAACAAATTTTTTAGTATTACTTTACCAGGATTAAAGCATCCCTTGGCATATACATTAGTATTGACGACCATAGCACAGTTTAATATTTATGGACAGCCACTGATGTTTTCCAAAGGAGGACCTAAGGCTACTACCCACGTTATGATGATGTATATTAGAGAACTTGCTTTTGGATCAGGACAGTCCATTGCTGGTCTTGCTTCAGCCATGTCTGTGATGCTTGGATTGTGTATTCTATCTGTTTCTACATTCCAATTTATATTGATGCGGAATAATGACTAACGTATAGGGGGACGTAGCATGAAGTGGATTCAAAAAAACATTACTAAAATAATAGCTTTTATATTTCTAATGCTAATAGCATTTGTATGGATTATCCCATTGCTATGGAGCATTTTGACATCGCTAAAATCAGAGGTAGAAATGCAAACCATAGGGTATAAGTTTTTACCCATACAATGGACGCTCCAAAATTATATAGAGGTGCTCGCAGATACAGTATCAGCACCTATTGCAAAATGGTTCCTTAATTCTATGGTGATCTCTATTAGTCATACAGCTCTTATGGTAGTAGTAGCTTCTATGGCAGCATATGCTTATGCTAGATTAGAGTTTAAGGGGAAAAACATATTATTTTGGTTTTTGATGGCTACCATGATGTTTCCCAGTATTATCAATCTGATTCCACTTTATAAGATCGTGGATATTTTAGGATGGGTAGACAATCCTCTAGCTGTGATCGTTCCAGGCTTGGGAGGGGTATTTAATATATACTTAATCAGGCAGTTTCTTTTAGGCATTCCCAAGGAGTTAGATGAGGCTGCGCGTATTGACGGAGCCAGTGAATTACAGATTTATACAAGGATTATTCTTCCTTTAGCAAAGCCAGTTCTTACGGTAGTGGCACTGTTTTCTTTTACTGGATCATGGAATGACTTCTTATGGCCATCTATTGTATTTAATAGTATAGATAAAATGCCATTAACACCTGGGCTGCGATTGCTGCAAGGTGTATATGACATAGAGATTGCGCATTTGATGGCATCTGCAGTGATATCCATTATACCTACTTTTGTTTTATATTTAGTGGCCCAAAAGTATTTTCTAGAAGGTCTTTCTGCATCTTCAGGAGTAAAAGGCTGATATGTATATTACAATTTCGGATCTCTGTAAAAGTATGTGGTTGCTAAGGTAAATATTTGTCTTACCATATACTTTTGCAGAGATCCATGAGTTCATACTGCATCAACATTTTAGGAGGTAATAAAGTGACGATACAAGTTCCAAGACATGAATATCCTAGACCGCAATTTCAAAGGAATTGTTGGATGAATTTAAATGGTGAGTGGGATTTTACCTTTGATGATCTGGATATCGGTATAAAATCTAGGTGGTATAAAAAAGCCACTTTTGATCACAAAATTATAGTGCCTTATGTATATCAATGTCAGCTATCAGAGGTCAATACCCAAGAATTTCATGACATCATATGGTATAAAAGGACTTTTGACCTACCCGATGAGATGAAAGGCAAAAGAATCTTGTTACATTTTGGAGCAGTAGATTATACTGCGGATGTATGGGTAAACGGAGAACATCTAATTTGCCATGAGGGTGGGCATGTGCCCTTCTTCTTAGAGCTTACCCATGTGGTGCAAGAGCAGGACAATGTAATTGTTGTGAGAGCCTATGATCCTACTACTGATCTAGAGCTTCCTAGAGGCAAGCAGTATTGGAAAAAAACATCAGAAAGTATTTTTTATACCCGGACCACAGGGATTTGGCAGACCGTATGGCTAGAAGGAGTTTCTACTACATATATCAAAAAAATTAGAATGACACCAGATATAGACCGTAAAAAGATTGAGATTGAATATGAAATGGATGGATACTGCAAAGACCTTGCGTTAGGAGTAGAAATACGCTTCCAAGATCAAAAGCTTATTCATGATAAAATTACTGTATTAAATCAAAGGGGGAAAAGGGATTTTTGGTTGGATCAACAAATTACCATGGATTGGAATCATCAAGAATCATGGACATGGACTCCAGAAAATCCTGTACTGTTTGATGTTACATTTGAATTATATCAAGATACTCAAAAGATTGATGAAGCGATTTCTTATTTTGGTATGCGAAAAGTATCTATATGCGATGGTGTATTTATGTTAAATAATAGACCATACTATCAAAAAATGTTATTGGATCAAGGATATTGGGAAGAATCCCTGCTGACGGCACCTAAGGATGAAGATTTTAGAAGGGATATAGAATTATCCAAACAAATGGGTTTTAATGGTGTCCGTAAACATCAAAAGATCGAAGATCCCAGATTTTTATACTGGGCTGATCAATTAGGATTTTTGGTATGGGGAGAAATGGCGAATGCGTATACGTACTCTAGGAGATATGTGAGTCGTATTACGAATGAATGGATTCAAATGATTGATCGGGATTATAACCATCCCTGTATTATTGTATGGACTCCTTTAAATGAATCATGGGGTGTGGACTGTATTATGAATAATACGGATGAGCAGGCTCATTCAGCAGCGATGTATTGGCTCACTAAATCGTTAGACCAGTCTAGGTTGGTGGTATCGAATGATGGGTGGGATCATACGACAACAGACTTATTAACGATTCATGATTATGAATGGCAAAAAGATATATTGAAAGAAAGGTATTCATCCATAGAAAATATCCTCAAATCTCGTCATGCAGGGAGAGGGATGTTTGCCAAGGGATGGAGCTATCAAGAGCAGCCGATCATTGCTTCTGAAATTGCAGGAATTTCTTATAAGAAAGGAAATTGGTCAGGATGGGGGTATTCTTCTGCGACTTCGGATGAAGATTTTGCCAATCGTTATTACCAAGTTGTATCTGCGTTCCTAGAGTCACCCTTGATACAAGGATTTGTTATCACTCAGATTACAGATGTGGAGCAGGAGATTAATGGAGTTATGACGTATGATCGTAATCCTAAGATTGATCCAGAAATCATACGTCAAATCAATGCAGGAGAATGGAAACCAGATAAAAAATAGTTTACGTAAAAGGCTTTGCAGTGATGCAATGCCTTTTAGGCAACTTCAAAAAAATAACTAGTCAATCTGCTGGTCTATTTTGCGCCATACTGCGTCAGCAGAACCCGCTGATAGCCCCACTAGCAACGGAACCTGCTTCCTTGTCTGGCACAAAATATCCTCAGCATCTTGACCAGTTATTTTCTTTACGTTGCCTTATCAAAATACGAGTATGAATATATCGAAAGAAAGGAGGATCAAGATGAAAAAAACTTCTAAAATGGGTATCATAGTAGGTATCATAGCAGCCATTATGATCGTGGGCGGCAGTATCGTTTGGAGGGAACTTACTATGAAAGAAGTACAACTAAGCATGTTGGATATTTCCCAAGTACAAAACCGCTTTTATAAAAACCCTATCACAAGTATTTTTGAGGGAGCAGACCCCTTTGTCATGAGAGCATCTGATGGAAACTATTACTGCTACCCTACATCATGGAATATAGGGTTTAAAGCGTGGGTATCAAAAGATCTAGTGCAATGGGAGGAAGTAGGCCCTGTGTATGAATCCAAAGCTGGCTGGGCTTTTGGTGATTTTTGGGCACCGGAAGTAGTAGAATACGAGTGTAAATTTTATATGTATTATACGGCGAGATGGTCTAAGACAAAAAGCCTACGAATAGGAGTTGCGGTCAGTGATAGCCCTAGAGGACCCTTTATAGATGTATATGATCATCCAATGTTTGACTTTGGGTATGCAGCGATTGATGCCCATGTACTCATTGATGATGACGGCAAAAAGTATCTGTATTACTCGAGGGATTGTTCAGAAAATGTATATGCAGGAAGAAATGAAAGTCATATTTATGGGATAGAACTCAGTGAGGATATGATCTCCGTGGTGGGGGAGCCTACGCTGCTACTAAAACCAGATCAAGAATGGGAATTTAAGTCTGGGGATAAATGGAGATGGAATGAGGGACCTGAGGTTTTGAAAAAAAATGGATTGTATTATCTGATGTATTCAGGTAACTTGTATGCACATAAGGCATATTCCATAGGGTATGCGACAGCTCAAAATCCCTTGGGAGAATATGTGAAATATGATCAAAATCCAATCATCGAAGCGAAAGAAGAATGGGATCATGTATCAGGGACTGGGCATCACAGCATGGTTCTTTCTCCAGATGGTTCAGAATGGATCATGATATATCATGCCCATACAGTACCAGCTATTGGAGGGGGAAATCGTCAGGTATACATTGACCGCATGGGATTTAGAGAAGATGGCAGCATATATGTGAATGGTCCTACAGTAACCGAGCAACTAATACCTTCTGGTGCAGGAGCAGAATATAATGCGGCAGGCACAGCGCAAGTTACAGTAAGTTCCGAAAAATCAGGGTACAAAAAAGAATCTCTCATAGACGGAGAGATCGGCATATATGAGAAGTTTGAGAAGCAGGAATGGGTAGCAGAAGATGGAGAAGATCAATCATGGGTACAGCTTACATGGAAGAAAAAGCAGCCGATCTCAGGAGTTGTTCTTTACCCCAGTGCGATTCAAGAGAGAAATGTGCAAAAGTGTAAGATCGTATTTAGTAATGGGAGCGTGGTGGAGAATGTTGCTTTTCCATCTGAGCCGGGAGGGGCAGCAATCATTAACTTTGAAGAGATGGATGTAAAGTGGATGAAGGTGATCATTGACCATACAGGCCAAGAAATAGGATTATCGGAAATTATGGTGATTTCTTCTCAAGATGATACGAAGTGACACCCTATACTCCTATAAGTAATCGGGGAGGGATAATTATGAAAAAGAGTAAGAACGTGAAAGAAGAGATGAAGAAAAGTAAGATAGGACATAAAAAAGTCAAGGTATATTTGAGTATAAAAAGTAAGTTAATCTCTTTCTTTTTATTATTTAGCATTGTACCAGTTACAATTGTAGGGTGTTTTTCCTACTTTAGCGCAGAAAGTACAATTCAAGAGCAGGTGGGAAATTCTTCAGAACAGTTTTTAAATCAGTCTATTGCTAATATTAATCTAAAGGTAAGTGAACTGGAGAAACTGATTTTTATGGCAATGACAAATTCTGATTATATGGAAATCATGGCAAAGGGTACGCTTGGTTTTGGAAATGTTACCAAAAATAAACAGGCTGAAAAGACGATGTACACGATGTTTAATTCTATCATGTTATCTAATCCAGCGATTCGTTCTGTTGTATTGGTCCAAGAAGATCCTACGCTTAATCAGTTTATAGGGATGGATATTGACAAAAACAAACCCTTTTTCACCAGTGAAGAATTTAAAAGTAGTGAACTCTATAAGTACGTAGTGGATCATCCTGCACAATATATATGGGCTACAGGAGTACAAGGAAATTATGATCAGATCTTTCTCATGTGCCGGATTCCCAATGTAGTTAATGCTAAGGTTCCTATTCTCTTTATGTTAGGAGTAGAGCAATCCTATTTTAGTGAAGCCTTCCATAGCATCAATCTTCCAGAAGGGGCAGGTTTTTATATGGTAGATTCTGAGAGAGAAGTATTCTATTCTACAGATCCTCAATATGTAGCAGCACCTTTTAACCGAGAATATGCAGAAAAAATTTCTTGGGATGAGGAATTAGTAAAAGGTATTTTTAATCGTATGTTGGTTATCCAAGGGAAATGTGCCAATGGATGGAGTGTAGTTTCAGAAGTTCCTATACCGTACCTCATGCAGAATATGTATAAAGTCGGAAGATGGACCCTGCTTATTACGATCATTTGTGCGGTTTTGGCTATTTTAATTGGTAGGTTCATAGCCAACACTATTTCCACTCCAATACAAAAGATCATGGAACTGATGAAAAAAGGAGAACAGGGAGACCTCACGATTCAATGTGATAGTAGAGCCAATAATGAGATAGGACAACTATCCGCAAGCTTTAACAGAATGGTGTCTAATATAAAGCATTTGATCAAGGATACTAGAAATGCTACACAGCTCGTGGAAGAGAGCACATCAGAAGTGAGTACGCTGGCAGATCAGTCTGCATCCATCGCCCAACAGGTGAAAACAGCCGTAGAATCCATAGCTACAGGTGCAGCAGATCAAGCAAAGGATGCAGAAAGAAGTATGCATGTAATTCATGAACTATCAAATGCCATCAATCAAGTGATACAGCATATTCAAAATGTAATTCAAGTAGTGCATGAAGCTAGAACTGTAGGAAATCATGCTACGGAAACTGTTCATTCTCTCAATCAAAAAACAAAAGACTCATCTCAAGTATCACGAATGATCAAACAAAACATTGATAAGCTCAACGCAAGGGCAAAAGAGATCATCAAGATCGTTACCATCATTGAGACCATTAGTGAGCAGACCAATCTTCTTGCATTAAATGCAGCTATTGAAGCAGCACGAGCAGGGGAAGCTGGGAAAGGCTTTGCTGTAGTAGCGGATGAAGTACGAAAGCTAGCGGCACAATCAAAAGAAGCCACTCAAATGATTGGTTCTATCGTAACGACAATCCAAGTAGATACTCAAAGTACGGTAACGATCGTAGAACAAGGGGATAAGATATTTAGAGAACAAGAAGTAACGGTCAAAGAAACGAATATAGCCGTACATGATATCTTAGCTACTATGCAAATCGTCATTGAAAAAATGGCGGATGTAAATGAAGCGATTGATGAAATACAAAAATCTAAAGAAGCAGCTATCCTTTCTATAGAAGGAATAGCTGCCATCGCAGAACAGTCTGCGGCTTGTACCGAAGAAGTACTAGCAGTGGAACTAGAACAAATGACATCAGCAGAAAAGCTCTCTTATTTGTCAAAACAACTGGGAGAAATTGTAGAACAATTAGGACAAGTAATGGACAGGTTTGTGATCTAAGGATCAACAGATACGAAACGCTAGAATCTGTTTATTGGTATTAGAGATGAAATTTTAACTATATGATATAAGTCCCCACTTCTGCAAGTGGGAGAGAAACTCCCCATATCCGTGGAATAAGGCTCAAAAGAATTTGAAAAACTCTTGAGGATAGGTTTTGGGACGGAGGTTCAATTCCCTCCACCTCCATTAACTGTGTACATGATGATGAGCCATATTTAGATGATTCTGAGTATGGCTTGTTTTATATATAGGATTAAATATGGTGAACCGTACTATAAATAGAATAAAAGATACGTTTTTCTTCATAACTTTAGTGTAACACATAACTCAAAAGTTGGTAAGCGGTACAAAAGATACCGTAGTGCAAAAAAGTACGTGCTATGATAGGATGATCCTGTAGCACGTACTCTTCTTTTTTATATTCATTTCTTTTTTCGATCAGGAACCCGACAGATCTCAGGCAATGTCGAAGACCAGG